>DAHUYO010000014.1:0-257 GCA_027315185.1 Acidobacteriota bacterium | reverse complement strand
GCGGGAATCGGTGGAGCGCACCATCGCCAGCGGCGTGCCCCATGTTTCCGTTTATTTGTTCGAATTGGACGAAGACAGCCGCTTGGGCGCTGAAGTGCTCGCCAGGGGGCGGCGCTACGGCGCGGCGGCGATGCCGGATGGCGACGCCACCGCCGATTGGTACGCCTGGGCGGCGGAGCGCCTCGGCGCCGCCGGCCTGCGGCAGTATGAAATCTCCAACTTCGCCCGCGCGGGCCAGGAAAGCCGCCACAACGAAC
>DAHUYO010000149.1 GCA_027315185.1 Acidobacteriota bacterium | reverse complement strand
ACCACCAGCACGTCAATCGCGCCGGAGCGCACCAGCGCCTCGGCGATCTCCAGCGCCTGCTCGCCGTAATCCGGCTGGGAGATCAGAAGGTCGTCCACCTGCACGCCCAGCTTGCGGGCATACGCCGGGTCCAGGGCATGCTCGGCGTCCACGAACGCCGCCATGCCTCCCTGCTTCTGCGCATGCGCCACCACTTGCAGCGCCAAGGTAGTCTTGCCGGACGATTCCGGACCAAAGATTTCGATCACCCGCCCGCGCGGCATGCCGCCCACGCCCAGCGCTGCGTCCAACGACAGCGAGCCGGTGGAAATCACGGAAATGGGCACGATCGCATCCTTCGCGCCCAGGCGCATGATCGAACCCTTGCCGAATTGTTTCTCGATTTGTGAAAGCGCGGCGTCTATCGCCCGGCTGCGTTCATCGGCCATAAGCATCTCCGAAATGTCTGGAAGGGCTGATGATAGCACGCCGCCCGTGGCGGCGAAGAAAAAGCGAAGACCCCCAAACGCGGGGAACATGCCGGGCGGCGGAAGCCGCCGGTACAACCGCGGGCCAATGGCATAGAATCTAGCCGGAGGAGCGATGGCCCAACCGTTCAGCCCGGGTTCCGCGGCCAAGCATTCCCGCTTGCGCGGGGCCGCCGAGGTGGACAGCATCTGTCCCTATTGCGCCGTCGGCTGCGCGCAAAAGATCTACGTCAAGGCGGGCCGGATCATTGACATCGAGGGCAGCTATGCCAGCCCGGTCAACGAGGGTACGCTTTGCCCCAAGGGCGCCAACACCTATCAGCTGGTGGCCAACGCCGACCGCATCACCGCGGTCCGCTACCGCGCCCCGTACAGCGACCATTGGGAGACGCGCCCTTTGGAGTGGGCCCTGGATCGCATTGCCCAGCGCTTGGTTGAGGCCCGGGAGCGTGATTTTGTCGAGCGCAACGCCGCCGGCGACGTCTGCAACAACCTGCCCACCGTCGGCTGCCTGGGCGGCGCCACATTGGACAATGAAGAGAATTACCTGATCAAGAAGCTATTCAACGGCGGCCTGGGCATCGTGTCCATCGAAAACCAGGCGCGTATATGACATAGCGCTTCCGTGCCCGGTCTGGGCACGTCGTTTGGGCGCGGCGCCGCGACCACTTCGCAGCGCGACCTCCAGCACAGCGATTGCGTGCTGATCATGGGCTCGAACATGGCTGAGGCGCACCCGGTGGGGTTCCGCTTTCCGCTGATGGCGCGGGAGCGCGGCGCCACCCTGATCCATGTGGATCCCCACTTCAGCCGCACCTCGGCGCTCTGCGATCGCTACGTGCCGATCCGCGCCGGGACCGACATCGCGTTCCTGGGCGGCGTAATCCGTTACGTGCTGGAGAACGATCTTTGGTTCCAGGAGTACGTGCGGCATTACACCAACGCCGGCACCATCATTGACAAGAACTTCGCCGATACCGAGGACGGCGACGGCCTGTTCGACGGCTTCCGGCCGCGGCAGCATCAATATGAGAGCGGCGCCAAGGCGTGGAACTATGCCAGCGAGCCGGCGGCCCCGCCCACTGAAACGCCGCCCGAGATCGGCGCCGAAAGCTGGAGCGAAAGGCTGGCCGCCATTGACAACCCCGACCCGAAGCGCGACGACACGCTGCAACATCCCCGCTGCGTTTTCCAGATTTTGCGCCGCCACTTTTCCCGCTACACGCCGGAGATGGTTGCGTCCATCTGCGGTTGCCCGCCGGAGGCGGTCTCCCAGGTGGCGGAGGCCCTCGGCCGCAACTCCGGCCGGGAGCGTACCAGCGCCATCGTCTACGCCGTGGGCTGGACGCAGCACACCATCGGCGTGCAGATCATCCGCGCCGCGGGCATCTTGCAGTTGCTGCTGGGCAATATCGGGCGGCCCGGCGGCGGCATTATGGCCATGCGCGGCCATGCCAGCATTCAGGGTTCGACCGATATCCCCACGCTCTACAACCTTTTGCCCGGCTACATTCCCCAACCGGCGACCGCGCGGCAGCATGAAACTCTAGCCCGCTACCTGCGCCAGGAGCACGTCGCCAATGGCGTCTGGAGCAACTTCCCGAAATACGCCATCAGCCTGTTGCGGGCCTGGTACGGAGCGGCGGCGAGCCCGGAAAACGATTTCGGCTTCGCCTGGGTGCCGAAAATTGACGACAACTATTCGCAGCTTCCTTATGCCTACAAAATGGCCCAGGGCCAGGTGCGCGGCTACTTGATTTTTGGCCAAAACCCGGCCGGGGGAAATCCCAATGCCCGCCTGGCGCGCGCCGGCTTGCGCCGGCTGGATTGGCTGGTGCTGATGGATTGGTTCGAGACGGAGACGGCGAGCTATTGGTACAAGGATCCCGACGGCGCCGAGCCCAAGAGAATTCCCACCGAGATCTTTTTTATCCCCGCCGCCATGGCGGCGGAAAAGGACGGCAGCTTCACCAACACCAGCCGTCTGGTGCAATGGCATGACAAGGCCGCCGATCCGCCCGGCGATGCCCGCTCCGACGCCTGGTTCGTGTACCAGCTCGGTTTGCGCCTCAAGCAGTTGTACCGCGATTCCGAGCGGCCGCGCGACCAAGGTCTGCGCCACCTGACCTGGGACTACGGCCAGGAGGCGCAGCCCGTTT
>DAHUYO010000148.1 GCA_027315185.1 Acidobacteriota bacterium | reverse complement strand
CGGCTATCGCGGCGGCAAGCTGGTCCTGACCGCCCGGCGCGAAACCACCGGCCATCCCGCCGCCGTGCACGCCGCGGCGGATTTGACCGCGCTGGCCGCCGATGGCCAGGACGCCGCGGTCGTCGCCGTGTCCATCGTGGACGCGAAGGGACGCGTGGTGCCCACGGCATTTGACGAGGTCGAGTTCTCGCTCACCGGCGCCGGCCGCATCATCGGCGTCGGCAACGGCGATCCCAGCAGCCATGAGGCCGACAAGCCCGAACCCAAGGCCCAGGGCCTGGCCGCCCGCCGCCGCGCCTTCAACGGCTGGTGCTGCGCCATCGTTCAGTCGCTGCGGCATCAGCCGGGCAGCATGACGCTGACCGCCGCGGCCAAGGGCCTGGCCAGCGCCACTGCGACCATCACCAGCAGCTAGGGCCACGAAGTGCGCGCCTATCAATCCGCCTACCCGGCGCGCGGACCCGCATTCCCTGCTGCGGCGAGCCGCGGACTGGGTCCGTAGGCGCGCGGGGATTTCGCGGCCTTCGCCCGCCTGCTGCGCCGCCAGGAATACTGCATCGTCCCGGCAAGCGGCGCTGTGAGCCGGCAGCAAGCGTCAGCATCCACCCCGCAGCCGCGGATGGCTTCGGGCCCGGTTTGCGTTCCGGTCGTTTGCAAGTTGCCGCGAGTTCGGTCCGGCGGGCGGCGCGCCGGAGCCGCCGGTTAGCCCAGGCGGGCGCCGCGGGGCGGCATCCCCGCCCCATCGGCCTACATCCGAGTAACCGGGAGGCGGGGATGAGGGCGAGGAACACGGCGGCGTGGACAATGGCAGTGGCGGGCGGGGTGCCCGCGTGGCTCACCTATCGCGCCTATCGGCGGGAAATCGGAGCCGCCGAGCGGCGCGTCGCTGGCGGCAGCGAATTGGCCCAGACGCGCCGCGATCCGATCGAGTACGCGGACGACGGCGATGGCTTTCCGCTGTTGGTCATCCATGGCGCGGGCGGCGGCTTTGACCAACTGCTGGAGTTTGATCGCGACTCCGCGCTGCGGCGGCTGGGATTTCGGCGCATCTTCGTTTCCCGCTTCGGCTACTTGCGGACGCCGTTGCCGGCGGACGGTTCCCCGCGGGCGCAAGCCGCCGCGTATGCCGCGCTGCTCCATACCCTGGGCGTGAAGCGTTGCGCCGTGATCGCGGTTTCGGCGGGATCGCCTTCAGCGCTGGAGTTCGCGGCCCACCATCCCGACCGGTGCGCCGCGCTGGTATTGCTGGTGCCGGCGGCGTATGCGCCCGGCGCCGGAGTGACCGCCGCCCCGGGAGCGCCGCGGATCATGAACGCTTTCCGCAACCTGCTGCTGACTTCCGATTTTGCTTTTTGGCTGACGGCGAAGCTGGGGCGGAGCATGCTAGTCCGGACAATTCTGGGCACCCCGCCGGGGATTGCCGCGCAGGCCAGCCCCGCCGAGCAACGCCGGATCACGGCGATCCTGGCGGGCATTCTGCCGGTCCGCCGCCGGCGCGCCGGCCTGCTCAACGACACCCGGATGATGGCGCGGCTGCAACCAGCCAACTTGAGCGCCATCCAGGCCCCGACGCTGGTGGTCAGCGTGAATGACGACCTGTATGGGACCTATCGGAGCGCCCGGTATATCGCCGGGGCAGTTCCCCATGCGCGGCTGGTGATGTACCCGGACGGCGGGCATCTGTGGGTCGGGCACGATGAGGAACTGCGGCGGGAGTTGAGTGATTTCTTGCGCCCCATCGCCGCCGCGGCGCTGCGGCCCGCGGCCTAACCAATTGCCCCCGGGGCAAAAGACGAGGCCCCTGCGGCCGGAAGGTCGCCACCGCGGCTGGGCGGCACCGGCGGCGGGCGGTGCCCGGCGGCGCTGCGCGGATAATCGGGATATGCACTGGGTTGTCGTCGGCGGGCAGTCGCGCAGCGTGGGCAAAACCGCCGCCGTCTGCGGCCTGATCGCCGCTCTCAACGACCGCCGCTGGACCGCCGTCACGATCACCCAATTCGGCCATGGCATTTGCAGCCGCAGCGGTCATGCCTGCGACTGCGCCTGCGAGGACGGCGATTGGACGCTCAGCGCGGAGCGCAACTCTGCTGGCCGAAAGGATACGGCCCGCTTTCTGCGCGCCGGGGCGCGGCGCGTCTGGTGGCTGCGCACGCGGATGGGCGCCCTGGCCCAGGCGCTTCCGGCTCTGGAGGAGGCGCTGGCGGCGGAGGCGGCCGCGGAGCCCAGCGGTGCGGAATGGGTGATCTGCGAGAGCAACAGCCTGGTTGCGCTGCGCCGTTCGGATCTGTATCTGACGCTGCTGGATCCCGCGATCGCCGACTTCAAGGATTCCGCCCGCGCGCTTTTGCCCCGCGCCGATGCCCGGTTGATGGTCGGCGCCGGATCCGGCGCCGGCGCAATCTCCCCGGCAGCGGCGGAATCGCTTGGCCCCGCCGCGAATGCGGCTTCAGGCGGCGCCGGCGCGGGCAATGGCATTCCCGCATTCGCCGTCGCCCCGACGACCTATCTGAGCCCCGCCGTCATCGCCTTTGCCCGCTCCCGCCTAGCGGCATCGTCGGGGCGTAGGGATCCACACCGCCTGCCGCCGCGCTGAGGTTGCGGGGGCATTGCCGGTTCGACCGCCACCAAAATGGTCGTAGTGTGGTGACATGCCCAGCTTGGCCATCAAGAACGTGCCGCCCGCGCTGCACCGGCAGTTGAAGAAGCTGGCGGCCGCGGAGAACCGCAGCCTGAACGCC
>DAHUYO010000147.1 GCA_027315185.1 Acidobacteriota bacterium | reverse complement strand
CGGGCGAGGTCAAGGCCCGCGCCTATGACGTCGTGCTCAACGGGACGGAATTGGGCTCCGGCAGCATCCGCATTCACCATCCCGAGCTCCAGTCCCGCATCTTCGCCTTGCTGGGCATGGATGAGGAGGAGGCCCGCCGCCGCTTCGGCTTCTTCCTGGAAGCCCTGCGCTATGGCGCTCCGCCGCACGGCGGCATCGCGCTGGGGCTGGATCGGCTGGTGATGATTCTGGCGGGGGAAAGCTCCATCCGCGAGGTCATCCCGTTTCCCAAGACCGCCCGTGCCGTGGATCTGATGGTCGAAGCCCCCTCCGCGGTCTCCGCCGCGCAGCTCCGCGAATTGGGCATCCGCCCGCTGTAGCGATTCGCGGCCTGCCGCGCCGCCCCCCGTCATGCCGGCCATTTGCATCCTTCCCGACCAGGTCGCCAACCAGATCGCCGCCGGCGAGGTGGTGGAGCGGCCGGCCTCGGTGGCCAAGGAGCTGCTGGAGAACGCTCTCGACGCGGGCGCCCGCAGCGTCCGTATCGAGGCCGATGGCGGCGGCGCCCAGCGCCTGCGCGTCGTGGATGACGGCCACGGCATGGAGCGCGAGGATGCGCTGCTGGCCTTGCAGCGCCACGCCACCAGCAAGCTGCGCACCGCCGAGGATCTCGTCGCCATCGCCACGCTCGGATTTCGCGGCGAGGCGCTGCCATCCATCGCCGCCGTCTCCCGCTTCACCTTGGAAACCGCCACCGCCGCCGGCGCCGGCACCCGCATCCAAGTCGCCGGCGGCAAGGTCCAATCCGTCGAACCCGCCGGCCTGCCTCCCGGCACCGCGATTACCGTCGAGCGGCTGTTCTATAACGTTCCCGCCCGCCGCAAGTTCCTCAAGACCGAAGCCACCGAGTTGGCCCACATCGCCACCCTCGCCTCGCATTACGCCCTGGCCCATCCCGAGCTGCGCCTCGAACTGCGCACTCCGCGGCGTGACATCTTCACGCTGGCGCCGGCCGCCAGCCACCGCCAGCGGCTACAGCAGTTGTTCGGCGCCGAGGTGGTGGCCAGCCTGCTGGAAATCGCCGCCGCCGTTCCCCTGCCGCCGCCCGCCGCCGGTGAGGAAGCGCCGCAGTTGGCGATCTACGGCTTTGTCTCTCCGCCCGAGGTGCACAAGCTCAACCGCCAGTCGGTCTTCACCTTCGTCAATCGCCGCCTGGTGCATGACCGCGTCATCCAGCATGCCCTCGGCGAAGCCTACCGCAACCTGCTGCCCAACGGCGTGTATCCCATGGTGCTGCTGTTCCTCGATCTTCCCTTCGAGGAAGTGGACGTCAACGTGCATCCGGCGAAAACCGAGGTCCGCTTTCGCCGCCAAGCCTGGGTGCATGACGCCGTCCGCGATGCCGTCCGGCAGACCCTGGGCCGCGCCCGCTCCATTCCTTCGCTGCCGCGGCAAGTCGTCGCCCGTCCCAGCGCCGCCGCCCTCGCCGATCTCGGCGGCTTGGAGCAGGGGCGCATCGAATCCGCCGTTCCGGAATCCGGGGCCGGATTGGGCGCTCCGGCGCCGGCCGCAGCTCCCCTAGCTGCCGCCGGGGCCGAAGCGGACAACCCCATCGCCCGCCGCTGGTCGGAGTTGGCTCCCAGTTTTGGCCTCACCCCCACCTTGCCGCCGCCCCGTCCCCTGTCGCTTCCGCTTAGCGCCGCCCCGGAGGCCGCGCCCGCGCCGATGCCGCATGGCGCCGCCTGCGCCAGCCGCGCCGCCGGCGGCGACGATTGGCTCACCGCCGAGCCGCTGGCCACCGAAGGCGAGGACATCAGCCGTCTGGAGGCCCTGGGCCAAATCCGCGCCAGCTTCATCATCGCCGCCAGCCCCCGCGGTTTGTGGCTGGTGGACCAGCACGCCGCCCATGAGCGCGTCCTTTTCGAGCAATTGCTGGCTTCCATGCAGGCCGCCGCCGCCGGCGAGACGCCTCCCGCCCAACGCCTGCTGTTGCCCGTTATCCTGCAGTTGCCACCCGGCCAGTGGCTGCGCTTCGACGACATGGCGCCGGAGCTGCGCGCCGCCGGCTTCGCCATCGAACCCTTCGGTCAGGGGACCGTCGCCGTCCAGGCCGTGCCCGCCGGTTTGGCCGCCGACCGGGTCGAGGGATTCTGGACAGAATTGCTGGAGAGCGAGGAAGCGGAATGGCGCCGCGCCAGCCTGGAGCGCCGGCAGGGCCGCATCGCCGCCACGCTTGCCTGCCACGCCGCCATCAAGGTCAATATGCCTCTCGACGCCGAAAAGATGCGCTGGCTGTTGCGCCGCCTCGCCGCCACCCGTTTTCCCATGACCTGCCCCCACGGCCGCCCCGTGTTGGTGCATTATTCCCTGCGCGAAATCCAGCGCGCCTTCAAGCGTTAGCGCCAGCCGCGGATCTCGATTCCCAACCGCGTAGCCAAGACACCAGCGAAAGACCATGACCAGCGAGGAACTACACCAAGCCCGCCAGCAGCGCTGCCCGCCTCTCGGCGCGGGCGGCATCGCCGCTTTCATCGCCGCCGTCGGCTACGCCACGTTCGCCGCCCAACCGCCTTGGGACGTGCCGGTATTGGAATCCCTGGCGCCGCCGGAGTTGGCCGTGGCGCTGGCCGCGGAACTGGAGTCCGCGATCGTCGTCCACGCCGTCTGCGAGGTCGAGGGCCTCGGGCCCGCCCTGGTGTACATGCCTCCCGATCTGTTCGCCGACGCCTACCTGTGCCGCGCCGGCCGCCTGCCGGCCGGCCGCCGCGACCTCCCCGCCGCCGGCGGCCGCCCCGCCCCTTTGCGCCCGCCCGGGCGCCGCAACTCCCCGCGCCTAGCCGCCGACCCGCGGGGGTCGCAGTGCCGAGCGGCGCC
>DAHUYO010000146.1 GCA_027315185.1 Acidobacteriota bacterium | reverse complement strand
CGACGTGGCCTCATCCAAAATCAAGATCGGCGCATCCTTCAGCAGCGCGCGGGCGATGGCGATGCGCTGCCGTTCGCCGCCGCTCAGCCGCAAGCCGCGTTCGCCCAGGATGGTGTCGTAGCCGTCGGGCATGGCGGCGATGAAATCCGCCGCCAGCGCCGCCTGCGCCGCCGCCCGGATGTGGCTGGGATGGGCGTCGTGCACGCCGTAGGCGATGTTGGCCGCGGCCGAGGTGTTGAACAAAATGGTGTCCTGCGTGACGTAGGCGATCTGGTCGCGCAGCGAGCGCAGCGTCAGCTCCCGCACGTCCTGCCCGTCCACCAGCACCCGCCCGCCGGTCACGTCGAAGAAGCGCGGAATCAAGTTGACCAGCGTGGTCTTCCCCGCCCCGCTGGAGCCCACGATGGCCACCACCTCGCCGCGGCGCACCGTCAGGTCAATGCCGCGCAGCACCAGTTGATCCGGCCCATAGCCGAATTCGGCTTGATCGAAAACCACCGCCTCGCGGAAGGGACGCATGCGCCGGGCGCTCTCCCGTTCGGGAACTTCCTCGGCCGCGTCCATGTAGGTGAAGACCTGCTCCGCCGCGCCTGCCGCCGCCTGAAAACTGTTGTACACCCCCGCCATCCGGCGCAGCGGATCGTAGAGCTTGAGCAGCGCGTACAAAAACGCCAGCACCGTGCCCAGGTCCATCGCGCTGCGGTTGATCTGCCCGCGCATGTACAGCATCATCAGCGCGAAGGTGACCACGCCCAGGACCTCCATCAGCGGCGAGCTGACGCCCTGCTCCAGGATGTAGCGCAGCTTCACCTTCAGCAGCCGCACCGCCGCCTCCCGGAAGCGCTGGATCTCCCGCCACTCCATGTTGAAGGCCTTGACGATGCGGTTGCCGGTGACGGTCTCATGCAGAATGTGCTGCACGTCGGCCAGCTGATCCTGGCCCCGCCGCGTCGTCCGCCGCACCTTCCGCCCCAGCCGCGCCGCCGGCACCAGCACCAGCGGCATCAGCACCATGGAAGCCAGCGTTAGCCGCCAGTTCAGGGCCAGCAGCACCGCGATCAGAAACAGCATGGTGAAGCCCTGTTGCAGCGCCATGGCCAGGCTGTGCGAGGCCGCGGTCTGGATGCGGTCCACGTCGTTGATGGCCGTGGACATGATCTTGGCCGTGGAATGGCGCTGGAAGAAGGCGGCCGATTGGTGGATCAGCTTCTCATAAAGCGCGTTGCGGACGTCGGTGACCACGCCGAAGCCGACGAAGTTGATCAGATACGTGCCGGCGTATTCCGAGATTCCCTTGAGCAGCACCACCAAAACGATCGCCCCCAGCACCACCGACGCGGGGTTGTGGGAAAACCACGAGGGAACGAATTGATTGAGGGTGATCGAGTGGCGGATGAAGCCGTGACCGTGGTAGTGATACAGATAAATCTTCCCGTTGTTGCCGTGCCCGTGCGGCTTCAGCACGGTGTTGATGACCGGCGCCACCAGCAGCGCGAAGACGCCCTCCAGCGCCCCGACCAGCATCATCAGGGCCATGGCCGCCGCCATCACCGCCCAATAGCGGCCGGTGAATTTTAGTAAACGGGAAAACTCGCGCATGTGCGGCTGCCGGCGGGCGCCCCGTGTGCACACCGGGGGCCTCCTGCCCATTGCCTTTGAGCCTAAGGGTTTACCTGCCCCAAAGCAACATTCCCGCCATCCGGCGGCTCCCTTTTGGTTAGCCCCCGGGGCCGGCGGGACGTCCGCGGCGACTCGCGGGGGCCGCGCCTTTTGCGCGGGGGGCGAAGCAGGGGCGGAAAGGCCGCGAAACTCCCTGTGCGCCCCGGCGCGCGAAAGTACGCTGCGGCCCGCCCCCGGCAAGGGCAGCGGCGCGGCGCCCAGCGACGCGCGAGCGGGGCGCCGCCCCGCGCCAAGCGACTACCGGGCCGGGGAGCGCTGGCCCCCCGGTCCAGCCGGGCGCGTAAGCGGGACGCGCGGCGTAGCCGCGCTGGGGCCCGCGCCCGTCACTCGCCTATTTCCCAATGTCGCGATGGCTGACCTTGACGCTGTAACCGGCGTCCGCCAGCCCCTTGCGCACCGCCTCGGCGATCATCACCGAGCGGTGCTGCCCGCCGGTGCAGCCGAAGGCGATGGTGAGATAACTCTTGCCTTCTTCGATGTAGTGGGGGATCAGGTACACCAGCAAGGCGGTGATGCGGTCAATGAACTCCTTGGTCTGCGGAAACGAGGCAATGTACTTCGCCACTGCCGGGTCCTTGCCGGTCCGGTTCCGGAACTGCGGAATGTAGTTCGGATTCGGCAAGAAGCGCACGTCGAACACCAGATCGGCGTCAATGGGCAGGCCATGGCGGAAGCCGAAACTGCCCACGCCGATGCGCAACGCGCGGCTGGCGTCGGCCTGGATGACGCGCTCGGTGACGAAATCGCGCAGCTCATGCGGATTGAACTTGGAGGTGTCCACCACCAGGTCCGCCGCCTCGCGAATCTTGGCCAAAAACTTCCGCTCCGCCCGAATGCCCCGGATCAGGTTCCGGTCCTGGTCCTTGCCCGTGGCCAGGGGATGGGGCCGCCGGGTTTCACTGAAGCGGCGGAGCAAGGCGGCGTCGTCGGCCTCCAAAAAGACGAGCGTGGTGGGCAGATCGGAGCGACGCAGTTGCTCCACCAGGCGCGGTAGCGTCTCCAGCCGCTGGCCTTCGCGAATGTCAATGACCAGGGCGGCGCGGGCGATCTCCCCGGAGCGCCGCACCAGTTCGACGAAGGTGGGCAGCAGATCCACCGGCAGGTTGTCCACGCAGTAGTAGCCGCTGTCCTCGAACGCTTTGATCACCGCGCCCTTGCCCGAACCGCTCAGGCCGGTAACGATGGCTAAGTGGCGGCCCTTGGCGGCGCCGGTGGCGCCCGGCCGCACCGGGACGCGCCCGCGCC
>DAHUYO010000145.1 GCA_027315185.1 Acidobacteriota bacterium | reverse complement strand
ACTTTTTGCCTAGCGCGTCGCCGAGCATATCGCCGGGCGCGGGCCCCGGGCCCGTCTTCGGCGGGGCGTCGCGCTGTGCCGGCCCTCGCACGGGTACCTGTCCTCCACCGCGCCGCGATCGGCCGCTTGGCCCACGGATTGCAAGACCGTTCGTGAGCGGCGGTCCGCTCCGCCGCGCCCAGTCACGAAAGGTTAGCGCCCGCTCAGACGCGCCGGCGCCGCCATGGAGCCACAATGTCCGCCGTCGCCCAGCCCACCGTTGCCCAGCCCGCCCTGGCGGAAGCCGCCGTTCGCCGCGCCCTCGCCGTCCACGAACAACGCGGCGACACTGGCGCCGCGCGCGCCCTCATCCTGCAAGCCATCTCCGCCGGCCTGATCACGGCTGGACTGCTCAGCGACCTGGCCACCATCCAGGTCGAGTGCGGCGACCTGTCGGCGGCGGAGCGCACCCTCTGCGCCGCACTCACCCTCGACGGCGATTCCTTGGCGGCCCGCCGCAATTTGGCCGAACTGCTGCTGCTGACGCACCGCCATGCCCTCGCGGTGCGCGTGATTCGCTCCATCCTGCCCCACCTGAAGGCGGAGGAACAGGAGCGGCTGGCGCCGCATGTCGAGATTCACGACACGCAGATCGCCCCATGGAACGCCGGCGCCACGGCGCCAGACGAAATCTGGGAGCGACTCAAGCATCTGCCGGGTGTTCAGTTGGTGGAAGAAAATATCTCCATCCAGGATTTTGCGCGCTTCCCATGCGCTCATCCCTGGTCCGCCGCGCCGCACTACTACGAAAAAAAGCTCCAGTACTATCTCTCCGCCACGGCGCTGCGCCTGAACGGCAGCGACACGTTCGTGGACATCGCCAGCCAGGGCTCGGCATTTCCCGGCTACGCCAAACGCATCATCGGCTGCGACGTGTACCGCCAGGACCTGATGTACGAGGCCCGACGGCCGCATTACCTGCCGGGAGACGCCTGCGCCCTGCCGGTTCCGGACGGCTTTTTTACCGCCATGACGCTGCATTGCAGCTTCGAGCATTTCGAGCGCGACGGGGACACCCGCTTCATCCGCGAGGCCGCCCGCGTGCTCCGGCCCGGCGGCCGGCTGTGCATCGTTCCCTTGTACATGGAGCTAGAGCCGGTGGAGCGCTATGCCCGGAGTTTTGCCGTGGGGAGCGGACAAAAGGCCTTTGGCCCCGGCTGTGAATTTTACCGGGGGTACAGCGTGGAGAGCCTGTACGAGCGCGTGCTCCGACCCGCCGCCGCCGACTTTGCGATCACCATCGTCCGGACCGCCAATCTGCCCGAGGTGCAGGCCAGCCTGCCGCCGTATGAAGCGCTGTGGAGCCATTTCCTGCTGCTCCTCCGGCGCCGCTAGCATCCCGCCGGCTGGGGTCCGCGGCAATCCAACACCGATGGCGCCGAGGCGGCCGCGATTGGCTGCGTCGGCCCCACCCCCCGCCCGCGCCACGCTGGAACCGCGCCGGCGCGCCAACCGGCGGCGGGCCGCCCGCGGAATGCCGCCCCGCTTCTCCCCCCGCATTGCCCCGAGGCAAGGGGCGCAAGCCCGCGATTAGAGATATCGCGCCCGGCTTTCCGGCGTCTCCGCCATCTTCGGAATGACCGTAATTCCGCTGCGATCGCGATGGTAGCCGCGGGCGCGGTCCGCTTCCGGATCCATGCCCACGGTGGCGCCGGGCGCGATATGGACGTTCTTGTCCAGAATCGCCCGATGCACCCGGGCGCCCCGGCCGATCACGACGCTATCCATCAAAATGGACTCGGAAATCTCGGCGTTCTCGTCCACCGACACGTTGCGCCCAAGGATGGAATCGCGGACAAAGCCGCCGGCGATGATGCAGCCGCCGCTGATCACCGATTGCAGCGCCTGACCCGTGCGCGCGGGCTCCTCGAACACGAACTTGGCCGGCGGCGTATTGAAATTGGCGCTGATGATCGGCCAAGCCCAGTTGTAGAGATTCAGCTCCGGCAGCACGCTCTTCAGATCCATGTTGCAGTTGTAATAGGTCTCGATCGTTCCCACGTCGCGCCAATACGGCTGCTCGATCTCATGCCCGCGGTGCACGGGAATCCGGTTGGAGTTGAAGTCGTAGGCGTAGACATCCATGCGCGGCACCATGGAGGGGAAAATGTGATGGCCGAAATCATGCGCCCCGGCCCTTGCCGCGTCCTCGACCAGCACATCAATCAACACGTTCGTGTCGAAGATGTAGTTGCCCATGGACGCGAGCGCATCTTCCGGCCGGCCCGGCATGCGCGGGGCATCGGCGGGTTCCGGCTTCTCCACGAAACGCTGGATGCGGTAATCCGCCCCGGCTTCCACCACGCCGAAGGGCCGCACCTGGTCGGCAGCCACCGGCAGGCAGGCCACGGTCGCCGCCGCCCCGCGCTCGAAGTGATACTCCACCATTTGGTGGATGTTCATCTTGTACACGTGGTCGGCGCCGAAAATCGCCACCGCGTCCGGGGCGTACTGTTCGATGAGGTTCAGGTTTTGATAAATCGCGTCGGCGGTGCCGCGGTACCAGACATCCCCCATCTGCATCTGCGCGGGCACGATGGTGGCAAAGGCGTCCCGGGTCTGATTGACGAAGCTCCAGGCGCGCTGAATGTGGTTGATCAGCGACTGCGCCTTGTACTGCGTCATCACGTAGATGGCGTCAATGCCGGAGTTGATCAGGTTGCTGAGGACGAAGTCAATGATGCGGTAGCTGCCGCCAAAGGGCACGGCGGGCTTGGACCGGTACTGCGTCAAAGGAAATAGGCGCTCACCCTTGCCGCCGGCGAGCACCAGTGCGAGAACGCGATGCCGTCCCTTCGCTGGCGCCATGGCGAAATTGTAGGCGACCTAGCGCCGCGGCAACAAGCGTCTGTACTCGTCCAGTGGATGCGTTACACCTCGGTTGAGGGAGGCGCACCCCGCTGGAGTTCCTGGAGGAACTCCAGC
>DAHUYO010000144.1 GCA_027315185.1 Acidobacteriota bacterium | reverse complement strand
AACGTGGCCGGCGCCTGGCCGACCGGCTGGTGGAACGAATTGGATAACGGCATGTTTGGGCAGGAGATCGGCGACGAGTGCAGCTTCCTGCTGATCACGCCGCCGCCGCCGACGGTGCAAAACCTTCCGGCGCCGGTTCCCGCAACCCCCCGTTAACCGCCGCGGCCGCCCGATGAGCCTTTACCGCGCCTATCGCCGGCTGGTGGCGATTCGCCTTCGGGAGCGCGTGTACCGGGTGCCCGAGAACAACTACCTTTTGCGGTGCTTTCAGTATCTTTGCCCGCGCACCATTCCCTACGGCGCATTTTGCTGGAACGAACAATGCCAAAACTGCCGCGTGCAGTGGCGCCTGGGACCGGACGAAAAGACCCGCGTGGGCCTGAGTTGCAAGCTGGTGGTGCGCGCAGGCATGGAGATTACCGGCCTGGCGCCGGAGTTGGAGGGACTGATGTCGCGGGTGTGGTCAGCGTCCACCGGGGATATCGTTTATCATCCAGAGAAAGGACGGGAAGGGTCCGGCGATGACCAGGGATGAATTCGAACTGGTGGCGTTACGGCGCTTGCAGAAGCTGTATCCGCAGGCCCGCTTTCTCAAGGCGGGGCAGCTGGAGATCGCCATTGTTCGTACTCCGTCCGGCCGCCGCACGCCACACCGCTTGCGGCTGGCCCGTGCCTGGGCGGCGTTCTGCCAGAATGGCGAGCGTTTCGATCTTGACGGTTATCTGACGCGCGTCATCGGCACCATTGAGCACCGCCTGCCGCCGGAATGGGAAGCGGCGCGGGGCATGGTGTTTCCGCGTTTGATCGCGGAGGCGCATCTGCCGGAGAAAGATCCGCCTCTGTTTTATCCCGTGGCCGGGCCGCTGGGCTATGTTCTCGGCTGCGAGGAGTATGACGTTGCGCTGAAGGCGGAGCACCTGGAGAACTGGAACATTCCGGAAGAATGCGTCCTCGCCGCCGCGATGGAGAACCTGGGCCGCTTATGGCAAGCCGCCACCATCGTCGCCTGGACCGTTCAGGATGAGGTGCGCGCCTTTCATGTGGAGGTGGCGCATGGCGAAAAAGCCGCCTTCCTGCTGCTGCCGGAGTTCTATCAACGCGGCTGCGAATTGCTCGACGCGACGGAATTGCTGGTCGCCGTGCCGAATCGCAAGTTCCTGGTGGCGTTCGGGGCTGAAGACGACGAGTTCCGCGAGGTGTTGCGCCCGATCGTGAAGAAGGAACGGGCCTCCGGATTGCCCCTGAGCTCGGCTTTAGTGGCTTTGGATGAGTCCGGTTTCGCGATTTCTCGCGTGGTAATGGAATAGACCGGACCCACGGTCCTGGCCGGTCGGCCAGCCTCCGCGCATTGGGTCTGCAGCGAACGGTTTGGCGCTGGGCAAAAGTGCTAAATTGAGAGGCACGGAGGTGTGAATGGCTTCGACTTTCCGTTTTCGTTTGCGCCAGCGGCCACGACGCTTGGCCGGGTTGGGGGTGACCGCGGCGGTTCTGGCCGGCATGGTGGCGATGGCAGTCGCGCCTCGCAATGCTTATGCCAGTGAACCTGGGAAGCGCCTGAAAAGCGCGGCGCAGGTGTTCCACGCCATCATGAGCGCGCCGGACGGGGGCATTCCCCGTGGCTTGCTGCACCACGCTCAATGCGTCATCGTGGTGCCGGGCATGAAGCGCGCGGGCTTCATTTTCGGGGGCAACTTCGGGAAAGGCGTGGTCAGTTGCCGCAACGGCAACGGCTGGTCAGCGCCGTTGTTCCTGACCTTCGGCGGCGGCAGCTTTGGGTTGCAAATCGGCGCCCAGGACGCGGACATCGTCATGCTGATCATGGACCGGCGCGGCGAGCACTACCTGCTAAAAGATAAGTTCACCCTGGGTGGCGGCATTGACGCCACCGCCGGTCCGGTGGGCCGCAGCGCCAGCGCGGAAACCGACGCCATGATGCACGCCGAGATTTTGACCTATTCCCGCAGCCGGGGCTTGTTCGGCGGCATTACCTTGAAGGGCGGCGTGGTCAAGCAAGATCACGGCGCCAACCGCCATTACTACGGGAGCGCCACGGCGCACGGCATTTTGTCCGGCGGCGTGGGTGCGCCGGAGCAAGCGCGGCCGTTGCTGAGCGAGCTGCACGACTACAGCACGGAGTAGCACGCGGCCTGGATGGGCGGCGGCCTGGGGGCTCCGGAGCAGGGCGACTGCAACCATGTTGCGGTCCGGCTCCGGGGCAACGGTGTTGGTTTTCTTAGCCGCCGCGACGGCTGGCCAATGAGCTAGCTGGCGAGGGGGGCGGCGAAGAAGGCCTCGACCTGCTCCAGGGCTTGCGCCTCGCTGCGGCTGTGGTAGATGGCCTGGCGCAGGTCGCCGCCGCGCTCGACCCCATGCGTGAACCAGGCGGCGAACTGTTTCATTTTGCCGAGCGTTCCGGGCAGGCTCTCCGCCCGCAACATCCGGAAGTAGCGAAGGATTAGCTCCGCCCGGTCGGCATCGGAAGGCAAGGTGTACCGTCCGGTTTGGCGATACTCCTCGATCTGGCGAAAGATCCAAGGGTTGGCCGCGGCAGCGCGGCCGATCATGACCCCGTCACAGCCGGTCGCCGCCACCATGGCCGCAGCATCCTCCGGGCGGCGCACGTCACCGTTGCCGAAGACGGGGATGCGGACCGCCTGCTTGGCCTCGGCGATCCATTGCCATTGCGCCTGCCCAGAATAGCCCTGGGCCCGGGTGCGGGCGTGGAGAGACAGCGCGTTCACGCCTTCCGCTTCCGCCATGCGCGCCAACTCGGCATGCACCAAATGCTGGTCGTCCCATCCGGCGCGGAACTTGACGGTAAACGGGATGCGCACGGCCGCCCGGATGGCCGCGAACATGCGCCCCAGCAGCGGCAAATCGCGCAATAGCCCGGAGCCGCCGTTGCACTTGACCACCTTTTTCGCCGGGCAGCCGAGGTTTAAATCCACGGCGTCGAAGCCCATTTGCTGCACCAGAGCCGCCGCCTCCGCCATGACCGCGGGATCGGAACCGAACAGCTGCGCGGCGATGGGCCGCTCACTTTCCGCAAAACTCAAATAGCGGCGGGCGACGCGCTCCGACCGGATCA
>DAHUYO010000143.1 GCA_027315185.1 Acidobacteriota bacterium | reverse complement strand
GGTTCCTCCAGCGGCTGCCCGGAGACGAGGAGAAAGCGGATGCCGTCGTCCCCCGCCTGCACCATGACCTCATCCCCGCGATCGAACAGCACCAGGGAGCGGTCCTGCGCCTCGGCCGGAGGCGCCGTATCCAGCCATGCCACCGGTTCGGTCGGCACCGCCAGCGGACCGGAGGCGTTGCAAAACGTTCCCGCGCCGCCGAAGACATAGGCGAAGGCATGGCGCGTCGTTTCTACCGGCAGGCGTTTGCGCCGTCCGGGCGGCACGGACACGTCCAAATAGATCGGGTCGGCGGCAATGCCATCCACCGGTCCTTTGGCGCCCCAGAAATTGCCGCAGACGATGCGAGCGGAGGTCCCATCATCATCGGTGACCACCGGCACGTCTCCCGCTTGTACCTCCTGATATCGTGGCGGCGTCATTTTGATGGCGCTGGGCAGGTTGGCCCAAAGTTGGAACCCGTGCATCCGGCCTGCCGCATCTCCCTTGGGCATTTCCTGGTGGATAATGCCGCTGCCGGCGGTCATCCACTGCACGTCACCGGCGCCGATCGTGCCCTGGTGCCCCAAGCTGTCGCCGTGCTCCACCTCGCCGGCCAGCACGTACGTGATGGTTTCAATGCCGCGATGGGGATGCCAGGGAAAGCCAGCGAGGTAATCCGCGGGAACGTCATTGCGAAAATCGTCCAGCAACAAGAAGGGATCGAACTCCCGCGTGTTGCCAAACCCGAACGCCCGACGCAGGTGCACGCCCGCGCCCTCCAACGTGGGTTTGGACTGAATCAACCGCTTGACCGGCCGTAGCGACATGCGGACCACCTCCCTCAGCAGTTTAGCGCCCTAGGCCCTTCCTCTTAGCCGCTCGGTGCGCACCGGGCTTGCGGATTCGCTATCCCGGTCCGGCCTTCCGAACTCGCCGCGAGAGCCTAAGCCGCGGCTAAAGATTCCCCGCGCGCGGCCGATACTCCGCTTGGCATGTCCCGCGCCATCCCAGCCGAGTTCCCTGGCTCCGGGCCGGTCCTATCCCGTCCGCACAGACGCCGGCGCGTCTCCCCACCGGTTGCGTGGGGCAATTTGATCGAAGGAGCGCCCTACGGCGTTTACCGTTCCACGCCCAGCCGCCGGAGATTCATAGACGTCAATCCCGCCTTGGTGACGATGTTGGGCTATTCCTCCAAAGCCGAGTTGTTGCGCGCGGATCTCGCCCGGGACATCTATGTCCGCAGCGGCGACCGCTCCGCCGTCATCGCCGCCATCCTGGGCCGCACCGAAACCAGTTTCCAAACCGAGGTGTCCTGGCGCCGCAAGGACGGCCTGGTGCTGGACGTGGTTCTGCACGGGCGGCGCATCAGCCGCCCGCGGCGGGGCGAGCCCCTGTTTGAGGTCATGGCCGAGGACGTGACCGCGCGCCGCCGCGCCGAGCGCGAAACGGCCGCCGCCCTGAAGCTGCAATCCGATTTTGTCAGCTTCGTCAGCCATCAGTTGCGTACGCCGCTGACCGGAATTCGCTGGATGCTGGAACTGGCGCAGCAGACCCCGGGATTGCCCGAGGAAACGGTGCAGTGTCTGGCGGATGCCCGCCAATCCGCCGACCGGCTGGTGGGGCTAATCGCGGACATGCTGAACGTGGCGCGCTGCGAATCCGGCAAAACGCGCTGGGTGCCGGAGGAAGTGGATCTCGCGGAGCTGACCGCCAGCGTGATGCGCGAACTGCGCCCGCAGGTGGAACAGCGGGAGCACCAAATGAGCTTCCGTCCGGATGCGCACGTTCCCCGCGTGCAGGCCGACGCCAACCTGCTGCGCCAAGTCATGCTCAATCTTTGCTCCAACGCCATCAAGTACACGCCGGTCGGCGGAGAAATCACGATCACCGCCGGGCTTCGCGGCGCGGAAATCTGGTGGTCCGTGCGGGACAACGGCATGGGTGTCCCGCTGGAAGCGCGGAGCCGGCTGTTTGAAAAGTTCTTTCGCGCGGATAATGCGCACACCGTGGAAACGGAGGGTACGGGTTTGGGGCTGTATTGGGTGCGCCGCATTCTGGCCCAAGGCGGCGGGCGGGTCTGGTGGCAGCCGGCGCCGGCGAAGGCCGGCGCTCCCGCCAGTCCCGGCAGCATCTTCACATTCGCCCTGCCGCTCCAGCCCACGCTGGTGCAGGGGGTCGCGCGGTGAGCCACGCCACCATCTTGCTGGTCGAGGATGACCGCATTCTCCGCCGTGCCTGCGAAACCGGCTTGCGACAGCGCGGCTGGAACGTCGTCACCGCCGAGGACGGCGAGCGCGCGCTGAGTTTGGCGTTTCTCCAGCGCCCGTCATTGATCCTATTGGATCTCCTGATGCCCAAGCTGCCCGGATTGGAAGCGCTGCGTTTGCTGCGCTCCGACGCAGCCACCGCCCACATCCCCGTCCTGATTCTGTCCAACTCCTCGCGCCCGAGCGACCGCGAGGAGGCGCAGCGTCTCGGAGCCAAGGAATATTTCGTGAAGTCCGAATTTTCGCTCCAGGCGCTGGGTGAGGCCGTCGCCCGCCACCTGGAAGCCGCAACCGCGGAGGAGAAACCGTGAACCCGAATCGCAACGCCCCGGCGCCGCCGCCCGCGGCGCCCAGCCCGTCCCGGGCCAAAATCTTGCTCGCCGAAGACGATCGCTTCTTGTGCAAGGCGGCCAGCGCCGCCCTGCGGCGCAAGGGCTGGGAGGTCGTGGTCGCGGGCGATGGCGAGGCGGCGCTGGAGGCCGTGCGGGCGGGCGGCGTGGACCTGGTCCTGCTCGATCTGATTTTGCCGCGGTTGGATGGCTTCGAGGTTCTGGCACGGCTGCGCCAGAACCCAGCCACGGCGCAAACCAGGGTGATCGTGCTCACCAATTTGGGGCAGGTCAGCGATATTCGCCGCGCACGCGAGTGCGGCGCCGAGGGCTATATGGTCAAGGGCGAGCTGGATCTGGCGGATTTGACCGCACGCGTGGCGGGGGTGCTGGCGGCGCGCCCGGCTCCTTAGCGCTATTCGATTTCCGCCAGCGCCGCGCCGGGAGCGACCGCCTCTCCGGCCGCCGCCAGACAGGCGCTGAGCCGCCCGGCCTTGGGGCTGCCGACCTCATTCTGCATTTTCATCGCCTCCAGCACCAGCAC
>DAHUYO010000142.1 GCA_027315185.1 Acidobacteriota bacterium | reverse complement strand
TGGCGATTCCGTTCGGCGCTGGCGGCGGCGGGGGAAGGCGCCGGGGTGCGGCTGCGGCCGATTTTGATGACCGCGTCAGCCATGATCGCCGGGATGATCCCGATGGCGTTTTCGCTGGAAGCGGGCGGCGAACAATCGGCGCCGCTAGGGCAGGCGGTGATCGGCGGCTTGGCGGCGGCGACGCTGGCGACCCTGCTGATCATGCCCACGGTGTTCGTGTGGTTGCAGCGGAAGCAGTCCGATGCTTCCGTGTCCTTGGATCCGGAGGATCCGGAGAGCGAAGAGTATGAAACGCGAAAAGCATGAGCGCCTCACGATGGAAGCGCACGGCTCGGGAAGGGGAACTATGCACGGTAGGGGCAAGGGATACGCGATCGGCGGGTTGCTGCTGGCGCTGGCGCTTGGCGCGGGACTGAGCGGCTGCCGCGAGGGCCAGGGGCGGACGGTGGGGGCGGCGGCGGAGAACCCGCAACCGCTGGTGACCACGGTTCTGGTGCAGCGGCAACGGCCACGGTTGAGCACCGACCTGCCGGCGGAGCTGGAACCCTATCAGGACGTGGTGCTGCGGGCGCGGGTGGCGGGGTTCGTAAGCCGCCTGTACGTTGACCGCGGCAGCCAAGTGCGAGCCGGGCAGGTGCTGGCGGTGATCGAAGCGCCGGATCTGGTGGCGCGGGTGGGGGAGGCGCAGCAGCGATTGAGCGCGGCGCGGGCGCAACGCGCGGCGGCGCGGGCGGCGCTGATCCGGGATCAAGCCACGCTGGACCGGCTGACCGGTGCGGCGCGGGCCATGCCCGGCGCGGTGGCGGGCAACGACATCACCGTCGCCGAGCAAACCGTGCGCATGGACGCGGCGCAGGTGGAGGCGCGTACCGCGGCGGAGGCGGCGGCGCAGCAAGCGGCGGAGGCGCTGCGGGCGCTGCAACAATATCTTCGCGTGCGGGCGCCGTTCTCCGGCATGGTGGTGACGCGCATGACTTCCACCGGCGCTCTGGTCGGGCCAGGCGGGGCGCCGATGTTCGAGTTGCAGCAGCTGGATCCGCTGCGGCTGACGGTGGACGTGCCGGAGGATGAGGTGGGCGGAGCGGCGCTCGGCAACCGCGTAAACTTCAGGGTGACCAACGCGCCGGGGGCGCAGTTCACCGCGGCGGTGGCGCGGATTGCCCACAGCGTGCGGCCGCAGACGCGCACCATGCCGGTCGAGGCGGACGCCGCCAACCCCGGTCTGGTGCTGGCGCCGGGCATGTTCGCGCGCGTGCGCTGGCCAATCGGGCGGCCGCAGGCGTCGCTCTACGTGCCATCGGATGCCGTGATGGACAGCACCGCCGGGCATGCGGTGGAGGTGGTTCGTGGCGGGCGCATCGCCATGGTGAACGTCACCCCGGGTTATACCAATGGCGGGCGAATGGAGATCTTCGGGCCGCTGCGGGCCGGCGATGCGGTGGTGTCGCCGGCCGATAACGGCTTGACGGCTGGGACCAAGGTGCGAGTGGCGCCGGCGGCGGGGCAGCCACCGCATTGATCGCGACGAGCCACTGTGCTGGCCGGGGGCGGGCCCCGCGGCTCATTCGCGCCGGCTTTGCCAAGGCGCAAACGGCGCGGCCTCCGCGGAATGCCGCGTGGCGGCCACCGAAACCCCGCACGAGCCGCGGCGTGCATGCGTTCCGGCCTGGCAGCCGCGCACGAACGTGACGGCGCCGAGGCGCTTCGCGGCGGCGACACGTGCCTACGAGGTGCAAGGAAAACGCCGCTGCGGCTCGCGATCTGCCGCAGCGGCGTGAAAAATGGCCCCGGATTCGGACGGCCTGGAACGAGGCTAGGCGGAGAAGCTCTTGATCGCCTCGCCTTCGCTGGGATACACGTCGAAGACGGTCAGCAGCTTGGTGATTTGCAACAGCTCATGGAAGCGCTTGGTGATGTTGGCCAGGCGGATCTTGGCGCCTTGGGCCTGCGCGGTGCTGTGCAGGCCGACCAGCGCGCCCAAGCCGCTGCTGTCAATAAAGTCCACGGAGGCCAGGTTGAGAACGATCTTCTTGGCGCCGGAGGCCAGCAATTCCTTCATGCGCTCGCGCAGGATGTTGGTTTCCTCACCCAGCACGATGCGCCCGGCCGCGTCCACCACGGTGACGCCCTGCTCCTCGCGTTTGGTCAGTTTTAGAGCCACGCTTGTCTCCTTGTCGCCGTCCGGCGGTCAAACTATGAAATTGTAATGGCTCGCCCCGCCATTTGCAATGGCCGGCGTCCGCATCCCCGCTCAATCCGCGTGGATTATGATGGCACGCCATGGTGGTACGGTGGCTGGCGATGCTTTTGGCGCTGATGCCCGGGCCGTGGCCGTGGGGGCGGCCGGCGCCAGGGCGGACGGCGTTCTTGGCGGCGGCGCGGCGAGAATGGGTGGGGCGGGTCGGGCTGCTGCGGGGGTTTCCCCGGCGGGACAAGCTGCGCTACGATCCGGCGGGCCGGCCTTTGCGAACTCTGCGGCCGGGGCCGTGGACGCTGGCGGAAATGCGCGTGGAGCGCGTGAACCTCCGGGGCGGCTGGTGGCGGCTTCGCGGCGCGCGGGAAGGGCTGCTGCTGCCGAACTTCGAGTCCGTATCGTGGCATGAGGCGCTTGCGGTCCGGGTCCGGATCGGCGCCGATCCTTTAAACCGGGCCACGATCCGAATGTTGAATCGCGGGATCTTCATTTCCATGGCGGAGCTGCCGGCGGCGGTGCCGGCGTATTGGCGGCACTTTGCGGGCGGCCCGTCGCCAACCCCCCGGCGCCACGCGCGGCCAGTTCGCGGTGCGGTCATCTATCCCAGTGTCGTGTATGACCCCAACCCGGGCTATACCCGCGCGGCGCTTCGGCTTGACGGGTGGCAGCGAGATCGGTTTTTTGGTGGGGCTCGACGGGCGGGCGCATCAGATCCAGATCCTGCGGCCGATCGGTCTGGGGCTTGACGATAACGCCGTGCGGGCAGTGCGCAGTTGGCGTTTCCAACCGGGCCGGATCGGCGGCTTGCCCGCAGCGATGGTCGCGCACGTTTGGGTCAATTTCCACTTCTGGCGCCGTCGCTAGCGCCCCTCAGCAGGGTATCGAGGTCAAATTCCACATCTTTTCGGACTAGCTGCGCGCGGACGGTTTTCGTCGTACCCTGGCGTATTCATGGCAAGCGAAGCGGACCTGCGGGAACAGATTCTGGGCATCGGCCGGATGCTG
>DAHUYO010000141.1 GCA_027315185.1 Acidobacteriota bacterium | reverse complement strand
TCGCGGCGTGGGCCCTGGGGGCGGTGCCGCAGCCGATCTCCGACCGGCTCCCGGCGCTGGAACGCGCCGCCATCGTGGACCTGGCGAACGCCGAACAACTGCTGGCGCGGGCGCAGAGCGATGACGCGCTGAGCCGGTTGCAGGTATGGCGGGGATGGCTGGAGATGGGCTTTGCGGCGGGCGATTTGCAGCCATTCCTGCGGGCGGCCGGGGGGTACTAAATGAGGCTGGTTACGTTGGCGCTGCGGCGCCCCTTCACCGTGTTGGTTTTGGTCATCCTGGCGGTCGGCGCGGCGGTCATGGCCGTCTCCCGCATGTCCATTGACGTCTTCCCGACGCTGGATATGCCGGTGCTGTATGTGGCGCAGCCCTACGGCGGAATGTTGCCGGCGGAGATGGAAGGCTACATCGTCAACTACTACGAGACCAACTTCCTCTACATCTCCGGCGTGGACCACATGGAGTCGCGTTCGATTCAGAACGTGGGCTTGATCCGGCTGACGTTCCACCCCGGCACCAACATGGACCAGGCGGTGGCGGAAACGGCGGCCTATGTGGCGCGCTCGCTGGCCTACATGCCGCAGGGCACGGTGCCGCCGTTCATCCTGCGCTTCGACGCCGGCAGCGTGCCGGTCGGCGACTTGGTGCTCTCCAGCCGCAGTGAAACGCAGGGCCAGCTGGACGACCTGGCGCAGATCCGCATCCGGCCGATGTTCGCGGGTTTGGCGGGGGTGTCGGCGCCGCCGCCGTTTGGCGGCAACCCGCGCAGCATTATCGTCAGCGTCAATCCCGACCGGCTGGCGGCGCAGGGGCTGGCGCTGGACGATGTGGTGCAGGCGATCGCCAAGGGCAACGCGGTGCTGCCCAGCGGCAACGCGCGCATCGGCAACATGAACCGCATCGTGCGCATGAATACGGTGGTGCCGGCATATCAGGAACTGGCCGACCTGCCCCTGCGCAGCCGCTATGGGCCGATGATCCGGTTGGGGGATATCGCCGGCATCGCCGACGCCGCCGACGTGGTCAGCGGATACGCCGAGCTGAACGGGCGGCGGGTGGTGTACATCCCGGTGACGAAACATGCCGACGCCTCGACCCTGCGGGTGGTGAGCGAAGTGAAAGCGGCGCTGCCGGAAATGCGGCAGCAGTTGCCGCGGGACGTGGAGATTCACTTCGCCTTCGACCAATCGGTGTACGTCCGCAACGCGCTGGAGGTGCTGCTGACCGAGGGGCTGCTGGGAGCGCTGCTGACGGGCCTCGTGGTATGGCTGTTCCTGCGCGACGGGCGCAGCGCGGGGATCGTGGTGGCGGTCATCCCGTTCGCGCTGCTGGCGGCGGTGGCGGGGCTGTGGGCGGCGGGCCAGAGCCTGAACATCATGACTCTGGGCGGGCTGGCGCTGGCGATCGGCATCTTGGTGGATGAGGCCACGGTGGCGGTGGAAAATATCCACACCCATTTGGCGCGCGGAGCCAAGCCGGCGCGGGCAGCGCTGGAGGCGACGCGGGAAATCTTCCTGCCGCAGTTGCTGGCGATGCTGTGCGTGGCGGCGGTGTTTTTGCCGGCCTTCTTCATGACCGGCATTAGCCGCTCCCTGTTCATCCCGCTGGCGATGGCGGTGGGATTGGCCATGGCGGCGTCGTTCATTCTGTCCAACACGCTCGTGCCGCTCTTGTCGGTCTTGCTGCTGCACCACCATCATGGGCGGGCGGTGGCGCCGGAGGGTATCGTGCCGGGCAAGCCACTGACGCCGCTGGAGCGGCTGCGGCAGGGGATCATTCGCTGGTCCACCCGGATGGCGCCGCGGGCCAAATGGGCGATAGCGGCGTACCTAGTGGGGTCGCTGGCGCTGATCGCGATTTTTGCCCGCGCCGACGGGACGGACCTGTTCCCGCAGGCCAATACCGGCCAGTTCCAGCTGCGGCTGCGGGCGCCGACGGGCACGCGCCTAAAGTTGACGGAGCAGGTCTATAACCAGGCGTTGGCGCTGGTGGAGCGAGAAGCGAGGCCGGGCAATGTCCAGACCAGCCTGGGGTTCGTGGGTACGCAGCCGCGGTCGTATCCCATCAACACCATCTATCTGTGGACCAGCGGGCCGCAGGAGGCGGTGATGCAGGTGGCGCTGCGGCGGGACTCCGGGATCAAACTGCTGCCGTTCGAAGACCGGCTGCGGCGGGCTTTCGCCCGGGAGATGCCGGAGGTGCGCATCTCCTTCGAGGCGGGCGACATCATCGGCCAAATCATGAACCTCGGGGCGCCGGCGCCGATCGCGGTGAACGTGGCCGGTTTCCACCTGCGACGCGACCAGGCCTACGCCCGCCAGGTGCGGAAGGCGATGGCGCGAATTCCGGCGCTGCGCGACGTGCAGTTTGAACAACCGGGCGCTTACCCCGCGGTTTTGATCCAAGTGGACCGGCAGCGGGCGGCGGAACTGGGATTGTCGCTGGCGGCCATCGGGCGGTCATTGACCGAAGCGACCGCATCCAGCCGCTTCGTGGCGCGGGATTTTTGGCAAAACCCGGCGACCGGCGTGACGTATCAGGTACAAGCGCTGACGCCGCCGGCGGACGTCAACAGCTTGGACGCGCTGCGGACCATGCCGCTGAAAGCGGCGTCCCCGCGGGCGGTGGGGGCGGAGGGCAATGGCGCCTCCCGGGCGGTGGAGCTGGGAGACGTGGCGCGGCTGGATTTTGGCGCCGTGGAAGGCGAGTACGACCACTACAACATGCAGCGCGTGATCACCGTTACCGCCAACGTGCAAACCGGCAGTCTGGGCGATGCGGCGCGGGCGGTGCGGGCGGCGCTGGCGGAGTTGCCGCGGCCGCCGCGCGGCGTGCAGGTGGCGCTGCTGGGGCAAGTACAGCCGATGGAAGCGACGCTCAGCGGCTTGCGGGGCGGATTGCTGCTGGCGGTGGCGGTGATCCTGCTGCTGATGACGGCCAGCTTCCAAAGCTGGCGCCTGGCCTTGGCGGTGGTTTCCGGCGTGCCGGCGCTGCTGGTGGGGGTGGTGGTGTCGTTGTATCTGTTCGGCTCGACGCTGAATATCGAGTCGTTCATGGGCGCCATCATGACCATCGGCATCGCCGTGGCCAATGGGATCTTGCTAATCACCATGGCGGAGCAGGCGCGGCGGCGGCGGCAGGATGAGCTGCGCGCGGAGGCGGCGGCCGGGGGCGAGGCGGGATGGCGCTTCCGCTCGGCGCTGGCGGCGGCGGGGGAAGGCGCCGGGGTGCGGCTGCGGCCGATTTTGATGACCGCGTC
>DAHUYO010000140.1 GCA_027315185.1 Acidobacteriota bacterium | reverse complement strand
TAGCGTGGTTTTTGACGGCTGCGGCGGCGGGGTGGGCGGCATCTTCGGCGGCATCGCTCCAGTAGGTTTTGTCCTGGGAATAGCATAGCCGCTCCAATGGGCAGACGTCGCATTTCGGCTTGCGCGCGATACAGGTTTGCCGCCCGTGGGCGATGACGCGATGGGAAAACGCAATCCATTCCGGGCGCGGAATCACCGCCATCAGGTCCTGCTCGATCCGCTTGGGATCTTCCTCCGCGGTCAGATCCAAGCGGCGCGAAATGCGCTGCACATGGGTATCCACGACGATGCCGTCAGCGATGCCGAAAGCGACGCCGAGCACCACGTTGGCGGTTTTCCGCGCCACGCCCGGCAGGGTCAGCAGGGCGGCCATGTCCCGCGGGACTTGGCCGGCGAACTCGGCGGTGATTTTTTTCGCCGCGCCGGAGATCGAGACGGCTTTGTTGTGATAAAAACCCGTGGTGCGAATCAGCTCCTCAATGGCCGGCAGGGGCGCCGCGGCCAGCTCTTGGGGCGTGGGATAGCGGCGGAACAGTTCCGGCGTCACCATATTGACCCGCACGTCGGTGCACTGCGCGGAGAGAATCGTGGCGACCAAAAGCTCCCAGGCGTTGCGATGATGCAGGGCGCATTCGGCCTGCGGGTAGGCGGCGGCCAGGGTGGCGACGATGGCCTGCACCCGTTCCGGACTGCGGCCCGAGGACCGCGCCGCGCCGCCCTTGCGCGCGGACGGGCGAGTTGCCCTTCCCCCTGAAGCCGCCGCTGCCGGCGCGTTCGCGCCCGCGGATTTTGCCCTGGTCGTGTGCTTCCCTTCCCGGATTACCTTCGCCATTTCGGGTTCTCCATCTTCATCGTGCCTGGGCTCGCGTCACGGGGGCGAACCTACCGCCGCCCGCGATGGCGGCGCGCCGCCGGCCGGGGGGTCTGGCCCACGGCCCGAGGCGACAGCAGGCCGCCAACCAGAAGGCATACCCCATGGCCCGCGGCAACGGGGCCCGGACCTGAAGGCTTAACCCACGGTTAGCCCACGGCCAGCGGCGTCGGCCGCGGGCCAAACAACGCGCGGCCCAGACGTATTATTGTCGCCCCTTCCTCGATGGCGACGGCAAAATCTTCCGACATGCCCATGGACAGCTCCCAACGGTCGCCCTGCGCATACGCCCGCAGCCGCTCGCCGAGTTGCCGCATGGCGGCAAACCAGCGCCGCGCGGCTTCCGGCGCCTGTTCTGCGCTGTGGGCCGCGGGCGGCACGGTCATGCAGCCGGTCAGCCGCAGCGCCGGCAGGGCGGCGATGGCCGCCGCCAGCCGTTCCGCGTCGGCGGGCGGCACGCCGGACTTTTGCGGCTCGGCGGCGATATTGACCTCCATCATGACCGGCAGCACGCGGCCCGCGGCCGCCGCCAAGCGGTTCAACCGCTCCGCCAGCGCCGGTCGGTCCAGGCTGTCCACGGAGCGGAACAGCGCCACCGCCTTGGCCGCTTTGTTGCTTTGCAGCGGGCCGATGAAATGCCACTCGGCGTCGAGATCGGCCAGCGCCGCGCGCTTGGCCTCGCGCTCCTGGATACGGTTGTCGCCGAGCAGCCGCACCCCCGCCAGCACCGCCGCCCGGATCGTTTCCGGCGGCACGGTCTTCACCGCCGCCATCAACCGTACGCTCTCCAACGGCCGCCCGGCGCGGCGGCACGCCGCCACCATCGCCTCCCGCACCGCCGCCAAGTTCCCGGCTAGCTCCATTGCCTTCGCGATCATCGCACTCCCGGTCCAGTATCCCCTCCCGCGGCTCTCCGCTGCGCCTCAGGATGGGCGCGGGCGTCCCGCTCACGCGACCGGCGCTCCCTCCGTTATGATGGTTCGCGCGTGTTCCTGACTTTTGAAGGCATTGACGGCGCGGGAAAAAGCACGCAGCTCGCGCTGCTGGCGGAGGATCTGCACGCTACGGGTTATCGCGTGACGCGGACGCGGGAACCCGGCGGCACCGCCCTGGGCGAGCGGCTGCGGGGGTTGCTGCTGGCGCCGGGCGCGGCACCGGCGCCGCAGGCGGAACTGGCGATGATGTTCGCCGCGCGCGCCCAGCATGCCGCGGAAGTGATCCGGCCGGCCCTGGCGCGGGGCGAACTCGTCCTCTGCGACCGCTTCACCGACGCCAGCGAAGCCTATCAGGGCGTAGGCCGCGGGCTTGGGCGGGAAGCCGTCGCCGCCTTGCACCGCATCTTGCTGGGCGATCTTTGGCCGGACATTACGGTGATCCTGGACCTGGACCCCGCGGCGGCGCAGGCGCGGGCGCGCGGCCGCGGCGGCGCCGATCGCATCGAGGCCGAAGGCGCGGAGTTTCTGGCGCGCGTGCGGCAGGGCTATTTGCAGATCGCGGCGCGGGAGCCGGAGCGCTGCATCGTGATTGCGGCGGAGCCGTCCGCGGAGGCTGTCCACGCGGCGATTGCGGCGGCGATACGGCCGCGGCTATCACCGCCGCGCCCGCTATCCTAGGGACATGCCCTTCGCCGATTTTTGCGGCAGCGAGTTTTGCGGCAACGCCGCCGCCGTCGGCCAACTGCGGCGGCTAATCGCCTCCGGGGGCATGAACCGGGCGGTGCTGCTGGCCGGGCCGCGCGGCGTGGGCAAGACCACGCTGGCCATCCTGGCCGGCCTGGCGATGAACTGCCAAGCGCCGCCGGCGGCAGGTGATTTCTGCGGCCGCTGCTACAGTTGCGCTCAGCTCGATCCCGCGTGGCGCGACCTGCCGGGCATGATCGCCGCGGCGCTGGCGTTTCGCGAGCAGCAAGCCAAAACCCGCGCCAAGGACGCCGCGCCGCTGGTGCTGGCGGTGCATCCGCGCATCAGCGTGTATCCGCCGGACGGCGATTTCCTGACGTTGCCACAGGCGCGCCTGCTAACCGAGCGCTTGCAGGGCAAGACCGCCGCCGGCGAGTTCACCACCGTCATTCTTCCCGGCTTCGACCAGGCCCGCTGGATGGTGCAGAACGCCCTGCTGAAAACCTTGGAGGAGCCGCCGCCGCGCACCTGCTTGCTGTCGCTGGCGCGCAATCCCATGGAGCTGCTGCCCACGGTGCGCTCCCGCGCCCTGCAAATTGCCCTCGGTCCGGTGCCGGAAGCGGAATTGGTCGCCTGGCTGGAACGGCAGCCGGTGGAACCGCCGGTAGGGGGATGGAAGGTGATTGCGCGCTTGGCCCAGGGCAGCCCGGGGCTGGCGGTGTCCGAAGATTGGGCGGCCTACCGCGAGTTGCGGGAGCAGGCGCTGGCGCTGCTCGCGGCCAGCGGCCAGGTTCCCGCGGAGGCGCTCGCCGGGTGCGCCGTCTTCGGCGAGCTCTCGTTGGGCGGCGAGCTGCGCGACTCGCCGGGCGCGCTGGCGGTCGCCGAGGGCGCCCGTGCCGCGGGCTGCACGCG
>DAHUYO010000013.1:21352-57803 GCA_027315185.1 Acidobacteriota bacterium | reverse complement strand
TCGCCCCTGGCGCGGATTCCTACCCAATCATCAATTACGAATACGCCATCGTGAATCGCAGCCAGCCCTCGGCGCAAACCGCCGCCGCCCTGCGCGATTTCTTCAATTGGGCCATCAGCCCGACCGGAGGCAACGCGCCGCGCTTCATCAATCGCGTGCACTTCGTTCCCCTGCCGCCACCCGTGGTGCGGCTCAGCCGGGCGCAGATCGCCCAAATCCAGTAAGCCGGCGAACCGCGCGGCGCCCCACGTCTGGCGGGGCGCCGCGCCGGCCGCATGACGCGCATGTTCAAGCTCGTAACCTTTCGCCGTTTTACCGCCGTGTTGGGCGGCGTGGTGGCCGCCGTGCTGGTGGCGGTGGTGGTGTTTTTCGTCATTTATGCCTGGCCGGCGATCCGGCTCAATGGCTGGCATTTTTTCACCAGCAACACTTGGAACACCGGCAACCTCTACGCCAACCCGATCGAGCGCAACGGCCGGATGATTCTGCCCGGCGCGCATTACGGCATTCTGTTTCTCATCGCCGGCACGCTGCTCAGCACCCTGATCGCGGTGGTGTTGGCCGTACCCATCGGCGCCATGGCGGCGGTCTTCCTGGCCGAATGCGTGCCCTCCCAGCTCCGCACCGCCGTTTCCTTTTTCGTCGAACTGCTTGCGGCCATTCCCAGCGTGGTCTTCGGCTTGTGGGGTTATGTCGTGGTCATCCCGTTTCTGGGCCACCACGCCTATCCCTGGATGACGGCGCACCTCGGCTTTCTGCCCTTCTTTTCCGGCGCTCCCGGCAGCGGCTATGGTTTGCTGACGGCGGGCCTGGTGCTGGCCCTGATGATCGTTCCGCTGATCACCGCCACCGTGCGCGACGCCTTGGTCAGCCAGTATCGCGGGTTGCGCGACGCCGCCCTTGCGCTCGGCGCGACGCGCTTTGAAACCCTGTGGACCGTGCAGCTCCCCGCCACCCGCCGCGTGCTGGTCGGCTCCGGCATCCTAGCCACCGGCCGGGCGCTGGGGGAAACCATGGCGGTCCTGATGATCAGCGGCAATGCCCTCAACTATTTGCCGCGCAACATCTACTCGCCCATCTCCACCATGGCTTCCTTCATCGTCTCCCAGTTGGATAGCGCTTTGCAGGATCCCACCGGCTTGGCCGTGCGCTCCTTGGGTGAGGTGGCGCTGGCTCTGCTTCTGATCGCCGTTGTGGTGAATGGCGCGGCGCGGTTGTTGCTTTACTACCAAGATCGCACCACGGGGACGACCACCTAATGGCCGCCGCCTCCGCGTCCACCCTCGTCCCGCCCCGCCAGCGCCGCCGCTTGCGCCGGCGGCTCACCGACGGCCTCGGCTGGGCGGTGAGCACGGTGGCGTTTCTCCTGTTGGGCGCGGCCACGGTTTCCATTTTCTGGGCCATCGCCGCCCGCGGCGCCCATGCCCTCGACCTGGCCATCTTCACCCAGGTCACCCAAGGCACCGGCGGCGGCCTGCTCAACGCCATCGAAGGCACGCTGCTGCTGGCCGCCGGCGGTTTGCTGTTGGCGATCCCGCCGGGAGTGGCGGCGGGCATCTTTTTGGCCGAGTTCGGCGCTTCCCGCTTCGCTCCCGTGCTGCGCTTCATGTCCGACGTGCTGGTCGGCCTGCCCTCCATCGTGGTCGGCTACTTCGTCTACATCGCCGCGGTCGTGGATTTGGGCTGGGGCTTTTCCGCCTTGGCCGGCGCCATCGCGCTGGCCATCATTTCCCTCCCCTACATCACCCGCACCAGCGAAATGGCCTTCCGCCAGGTGCCCGCCGAAATGCGCGATGCCGCCCGCGCCTTGGGCGCCACCGACAGCCATGTGATTCTGCGCATCTGCCTGCCCATCGCCGCCTCCAACGTCCTGACCGGCGTCTTGCTGGCGCTGGCCATCTCCGTGGGCGAAACGGCGCCCTTGCTGTACACCGCCGGCTGGTCGAACTACATGTGGAACGGCCACCTCACCCATGAGCCGGTCGGCTATTTGACCTACGCCATTTGGGCCTTCATCACCGAGCCGTTCCAAAGCGCGCACGCCCTGGCCTATGCCGCCGCGCTGCTGGTCAGCGCTTTCGTGCTGGTCATCAGCATCGCCTCCCGCATGCTGATGGCCGCCTCCCGCCGCCACAGCCGCTAGCGCGCCAATCCGCTCCCCCGCGACCACCGGCGTCTCGGGCGGCCCCGCGTGCCCCCCTTGCGGGCAACCCCCTCGGCGGCCGGGACTTCCCTGCTCTTATGTCCGCCCTACCCGTGTTTTTTCGCGGCCGTTCCGCGCACACCATCTCCGACGTGATCGTGGACACGCTGCTGGATTGGGGCGTGGACACCATCTTCGGCCTGCCCGGCGACGGCATCAACGGCATGTTCGAGGCGCTGCGCCAACGGGCCGAGCACATTCGCTTCATTCAGGTGCGGCATGAGGAAGCCGCCGCCTTCATGGCCGCCGCGCATTTTAAATACACCAGCCGGCTCGGCGTCTGCATCGCCACCTCCGGTCCCGGCGCCATTCACCTCCTCAACGGCTTGTATGACGCCAAGCTGGATGACGCGGCCGTACTGGCCATCACCGGCCAGACCTACAGCGACCTGAAGGGCTCGCATTACCAGCAGGAAGTGAACCTGCTGCAACTGTTCAGCGACGTCGCCGGCTACAACGAGGGCATCTGGAACGCCGGCCAAGCCGAAATGGTTACCGACCTGGCCTGCCGCCACGCGCTCAGCAAGAGCACCGTCGCCCACATCAGCATTCCGGTGGATGTGCAGGACCTGCCTCCCAAGGAAAAGCCTTCGCTGATGAAGCCGGTGATGACCCATACCTCCGCCGCGCGCAGCCGCTATGTCACGGTGCCCGCCGAGGATGATCTGCGCCGCGCCGCCGACCTGCTGAATCGCGGCAAACGCGTGGCCATCTTGGCCGGCAAGGGCGCCATTGGCGCGCGCCAGGAGCTGATCGCCGTGGCCGAGCGCCTCTCCGCTCCAGTCATCAAGGCGCTGCTTGGCAAGGAAGTCATTCCCGACGACCATCCCCTGAACGCCGGCGGCCTGGGGCTGATCGGCACCGCCCCCGCCGAGGACGCGATGGAGGAATGCGACACCCTGTTCCTCGTCGGCACTTCCTTCCCCTATATGGCCTGGCTGCCGGAGAAGCGCGACGTCACCGGTGTGCAGTTGGACCTCCGCCCGGAACGCATCGGCCTGCGCTTCCCGGTCCAGGCCGGTTTGGTCGGCGACGCCGCCGCCACGCTGCGCGCCCTGCTGCCCCAGCTGAAGCGCCACCGCGACGGCTTGCTGAAGAAAACCCAGCGGCGGATGAAGGACTGGAACGCCTTGATGCGCCAGCGCGGCGCCGACCCCAAGCGCCCGATGCGCCCCGAGGTGGTGGCTCGCGCGCTCAGCGAACTGGCGCCCCGCGACGCAGTCATCAGTTGCGACTGCGGCACGGTCACCACTTGGCTGGCGCGGCAGTTCAATATCCGCGGCGAGCAAAAATGGGGCCTGGCCGGCAACCTGGCCACCATGGCCCCCGGCCTGCCTTACGCCATCGCCGCCGCCGTGGCCTTCCCCCGGCGCAAATCCATCGCCTTCGTCGGCGATGGCGCCTTCACCATGCTGATGGGCGAGTTCGTCACCGCCGTCAAATACCAACTGCCCATCACCGTCGTGCTTATCAAGAACAACACCTTGGGCCAGATCAAATGGGAGCAGATGGTCTTCCTTGGCAACCCGGAATACCAATGCGAGTTGCAGCCCATCCAATTCGCCACCTATGCCCGCGCCTGCGGCGGCCTGGGATTCACCGTCGAGGATCCGGCGCAGGTCCGCGCCGTGCTGCGCCAGGCGCTGGAGGCCAATAAGCCGGCTCTGGTCGAATGCGTCACCGACCCCTTCGAGCCGCCCATGCCCGCCAAGGCGACGGCCAAGCAAGGCCTGGGGCTCGCCGAGGCGCTGGCCCGCGGCGAACCCCATCGCGGTCGCATCGCGCTGACGCTGTTCCGCGACAAGATCACCGAACTGAAGCGCTGAGCCCGCAGGCCGCCATGGACCTGACGTTTCCTTATCCCGGTATCGGGCCGGTCTCCCTCCCGGACGCCAATCTGCTCGGCGTGTTCGCTCCGCGCCATCCGCCGATTCCCGCCGAGCCCGCGCTGATCGAGCAAGCGTTGGCGCAGCCGATCGGCGCCGCCCGGCTGCGCGACCAGGCGCGGCCGGGGCATCGCGTCCTGCTCCTCAGCGACGACCACACCCGCGGCACGCCGGTGGCCCGGCTGTTGCCCTGGATCGTTGCCGAGCTGGAGGCCGTCGGCGTGCGCGACGCGGATATCGATGTCCTAATCTGCAAAGGCTCGCACCGCCCCATGACCGAGGCTGAACTCGAGGACAAGCTGGGCGGCTACCGCCGCCGCTTTCGCGTCTTCCAGCACGACTATCTCAATTCCGCCGAGTTGCATGATTGGGGCGCGCTGCCCGACGGCTTTCCCGTGGTCGCGAATCGCCTGCTGCGCCACCGCGACCTGGTGATCGGCCTCGGGCACATCGGCATCCATCGCATCAAGGGATTTTCCGGCGGCGCCAAAATCGTCTTCCCCGGCTGCGCCGGCTACGCCTCCGCCGCCGCCAACCATTGGGCCGGCGCCCAGCGCTGGTCCGAGCAGTTGATGGGCGTTCGCGACAATCCCCTGCGCGAGCGCATTGACGCCGCCGCTCGCCGCGCCGGCCTGAATTACATTGTCAATGTCGTGCTCGCCGGCGGCGCCATCGCCGGCTGCTTCGCCGGCGATCCCGTCGCCGCCCATCGCGCCGGCTGCGCCCTGGCCGCCGACGTGTACGCGGTGGAGCTGCCCCGCCGTGCCGACATCGTTATCGTCGAATCCCAGCCCGCCGATCGCGACTTCTGGCAATCCGCCAAGGGCATCTATTCCGGAACCATGGCCGTCAAGCGCAACGGCAGCCTTATCCTCGTCACTTCCTCGCCGGAAGGCGTCGCCGGCAACCATCCCGTCGTCATGCAGCTCGGCTATCTCCCCTATTCGCAATTGGAGCGCATGGTCGCCGGACATCAAATCCAGGACGTGATGGGCGCGGCGGTCCTGGCCTATACCGCCCAAGTCGTGGACCATGCCGATTGCATCATGGTCTCCACCGGCATCTCCGCCCAAGAAGCCCGGCAGATCGGTTTTCGCCCGGCGCAGACCGTGCAAGATGCATTGGAGATGGCCTTCCTACGCCAAGGCAAGGACGCCACCATCGCCGTGCTGCGCGAAGGCGGCGCCATTCTGCCTCGCGTCGCCGGCGAACAGCTCGGCGCTCGCCCCAAGGCCGCCTAATGTTTTCCCCGTGCGGCGGCCATCGCCCCCGCCGCGCCGGCCCACCGATTTTTCCCCCGCCCCACTTTCGTACAACCCCGCCCGGCAACGCCGAATCCGAGTACATATCGGGGCGCCTCAGGGTGCCTGTCGCCGGCCGGTCGCCTGTTCGCCTCCGTCCGCCGTCGCGCACCGGGCGCCATTGGTGCGCCGCTGTTTGACATCTCGCCGCTTTGGGCACACTGCGTCGTCACGCGCCGTGCGCCCAACTGTTTTCACTCCGCCCGGGATCCCCGACAGCGCCCGCGAAATGTTGCATTTAAGACTGCAAGCGCATGAAAACAAAGCATCCGGCATGCAACATGGCCAGCTCGATTGGGGCGCATCATCATCGCGGAATTTCACTCCCGTTGCCGCCCCGTGGATGACCCAAACGCCGCCGCTCGGGGGCCTCCGATCCGCCCGCCTCCCCCGGTTCAGGTCGTCGCCAGCACCTCCCGCGCCGCGCGCTCCCCGCTGGCCAGCGCCCCATGCACGGTGGCGTTGTGGCCGTGCCCTTCCGTCGCTTCGCCGGCGAAAAACAGCGTGGACGCCAGCGGCTTGGCCAATTCCGCGAATGCCCCCGCACCCCCCGCCAGGGCATAGCTGTACGCACCGGCGGAAAAGCGATCCCGCTGCCAATCATGCGCATGCACGCCCAATAGCTCCCCTCGCACCCGCCGCGCGCTCCAGCCGGTCATCACCGCCAAGGTGTCCACCGCTGCCGCCGCCAAGCCCGCCCCGCGAGGCAAGGCCCACAACGCCGGTCCCGCTGCCCACGCGGTCAGTTGCGGCGCCTCGTCCGGTCCCAGCCACCACGCCCGCAACGCCGCCTGCGGCGCGAAGGTGAACGTACCGGCGGCATATCCCGCATGTAGCTGCCGTCCGCGCCAAAACCGCCGCCGGAACCGCAGCACCAGCCGTACCGCCGGCCCCATCGCCAGGCCCGCCAAAGCCGCGCGCTTTTCCGCAAGCGCCGGCACGAAGTCCACCGCCGCCGCGCCTCCCAGGCCTTGCAAAATCGCTAACGGCAGCGTCACCACCGCCCGCGTGCCGCGATACTGTCGCCCGCCCGCGGTCACCGTCACCGCTCCCGGCGCCCACCGCACCGCCGTCACCGCCGCGCCGGCCTGAATCCGCACCCCCGCTTGCCGGCATTCCGCCGCCAGCCGCGCCACCAGCGGTCCATATCCCGTCGCCAGCCGGTAGCTTTGGCCGCCACCGATCGCCCGCTCGGCGCGCAACCCCACGATCAAGGACCGCAGGCTGATGCTCCCCGGATCGGCGGCGTGAAAACCCTCGATGTAGGCCCGCGCCATCGCCGCCTGTTGCGCCGGCAGCCGCGCCTCCGCCAACCAATCCGCAAACGGCCGGTCCCGCCGCGGCGGCGGCGTTGCCGCCAGCCGCTCCTGCCATCCCCATCCCGGCGCCGCCGGCTCATCGCCGCTCTCCGCCCAACCCCATTCCCCGCCCACCGCCTCCACCGCCTGATGCCCTGCCGCCGCGCGCCCGAGGATCTCCGGCGCCCGGCCGTGAATGAACTCCGCCCCCAACTCCACCGGCCAGGCCCAGCCCCGCGGCCGCCGGGTCCAGATGCGCCCGCCCAACCGCCGCCGCGCCTCCAGCAGCAACACTCGCCGCCCGCCCCGCGCCAGCGCGCCGGCCGCCGCCAGCCCCGCCGCTCCGCCGCCGATCACGATTACCTCGCCGCGCATGCCACCTCCATGCCACCTCTATGCTAGCGGCTCGCCCTGCCCTCCGCCTGCCCTCTCGCCGTGCAACCGCGCCAACCCACGACCGCCTCGCATCGGTATCCTTGCTAGTGCTTCACCGCCCTCGTCGGCGCGACAACCGTGGAGACCGTCCCTTCGGCGCTAGAATGCAGCGTAGCCACCTAGGGGGCAATCATGGATTCCGCGCGCGTAGGGTTATTTGTCCGCCTGCAAGCCAAGCCCGGCCAGGAGGCGGCGTTGCAGCAATTTCTGTGTGATGGCTTGAGCTTGGCGGAGGATGAGCCGGCCAGTACCGCCTGGTTCGCCGTTCGCATGGCCCCCGCCACCTTTGGCATCTTTGATGTGTTTCCCAACGAAGCGGGCCGCCAGGCCCATTTGTCCGGACCCATCGCCACCGCGCTGATGGCCAAGGCCGACGAGTTGTTGGCCGAGCCGCCCTGCATAGAGCAGTTGGACGTTGTCGCCGCCAAACTCCCGTAACCGACCCGCGGGCGCCAACGCCAGCCCCGATCCGCTCTCTTCCCAACCCATTGCATGGCGCGGTCCCCGCGATCGGACTCCCGGCCCTCCTGGCGGTGCGCTCCGGCGCCGCAGTGCCGCGTGACCATGCCATCCTGAGGAGGATGCGCGGCGCCAGCACCTGCGCGCGCCTCGCCGGGCCATGTCCGCCTCCTCCGTGCACTCTTTGCCCCGCCGCTTTGCCGAACATTGGGACCGGCTAGCGTGGCTGCGGCCCGGGCAGCACCTGGCCGTGGCGGTTTCCGGTGGCTCGGATTCCCTGGCGCTGCTCCTGCTGCTCCGGCGCCACGCCGAGCGCCGGCGCCTGCAACTGAGCGTGGCCCATTTCCACCATGGGCTGCGGGCGGAGGCCGATGCCGACGCTGAGTTCGCCGCCGCCTGGGCGCGGCGGCTAGCCCTGCCCTTTTGGCTCTGCCGCGCCACCACGCTGCGCCCAGAGATGCCCAACTTGGAGGCGGCCGCCCGCCGCCGGCGATACCGGTTCTTCTCCCGCCTATTGGCCCTCTCACCCCCCGCCGCCGACGCAGTGGCCACCGGGCATACCGCCGACGACCAAGCGGAAACTGTGCTGCTGCGCTTGTTGCGCGGCACCGGCCCGGGAGGATTGAGCGCCATCCAGCCCGTGTTGCGCGCCGGGCGCGGGCGCATTCTCCGTCCCCTGCTGCCATTTCATCGCGAAGAATTGCAAGCCTGGCTGCGGGCCGAGGGCGCGGGCTGGCGGGAGGACGCCAGCAACCGCGACCTCAGCCGGCGGCGCAACCGCGTCCGCCACCATCTTTTGCCCGCCCTGGAGCGCGAGTACAATCCCCGCCTGCGCCGGCGCTTGGCGGCGTTGGCGGAGCTGGTTCGGGCGGAAGAACAGGTGTGGGCGGAGCTGACGGCGCAAGACCGCCGTCTGGCGGCGCCCATGGAGGGCGCAGGCCTGCGGGTGAAAACGATGCGCCTAGCCGCCTTGCCCCTGGCCCGCCTGCGGCGGCTGCTGCGCGCTTGGGCGCAAAGCGGCCGCGGCCCCGCGTGCGATTTCGTCCATTTGCAAGCCGTCACCGAGGCCATCCACGCCGCCGCCGGCGCGGCTCCCCCCAATCGCCCGCGGCACTACCGGCTGGGCGGTCTAGTGGTGCGCATCACCCCGCGCTGGGTCTGGCTGCGCCCTGCGCCCGGCACATGCGGCGTTATACTGAAGCCATAGCATCCCCGCCGTATGCCGTTCCGCCGCCCCCGGCGCTCTTCTCCGTTGGGCCGCGCATGCTCGGCTGGGAGGATGGGATCGCTGGCCGGCACGCGGAGCAGCCGATTTGAGTTCCACCGTTAAAACTGTCGTTCTCTGGGTCGTAATGATCGCCGCCGCGGTGTTGCTGTGGCAGATGATGCGCAGCGGCATGGGCGGCAGCTCGTCCAAAACCCTTAACTTCACGCAGTTCATGGCCGACGCCCAGTCCGGGCAGGTCGCCAACGTCACCATTGAGGGCGACACCGCCAGTGGGCAACTGAAGAACCAGCAAAAGTTCAACACCGTCGTCCCCACCAACTACCCCGACCTGTACACGATCCTGACGCAGAAGGGCGTCTCGGTCACCATCAAGCAGAGTTCCAGCGGCGCATGGTTCGACATCATGATCAATGCGCTGCCGTTCCTGCTGATCATCGCCCTGTGGATCTTCTTCATGCGGCAGATGCAGACCGGCGGGAACAAGGCGATGTCGTTCGGCAAGAGCCGCGCCCGGTTGCTGTCCACGCAGCAGAAGAAGGTGACCTTCAAGGACGTCGCCGGAGTGGATGAAGCCAAGGAAGAACTGCGAGAAATTATCGAGTTCCTCAAGGAACCGCAGAAATTCCAGAAGCTGGGCGGACGCATTCCCAAGGGCGTGCTCTTGGTCGGCCCCCCGGGCACGGGCAAAACGCTGCTGGCCCGCGGCATCGCCGGTGAAGCCAACGTGCCGTTCTTTTCCATCTCCGGCTCCGATTTCGTCGAAATGTTCGTCGGCGTCGGCGCCAGCCGGGTGCGCGACCTCTTCGAGCAAGGCAAGAAGAACGCCCCCTGCATCATCTTCATTGATGAAATTGACGCCGTCGGCCGCCATCGCGGCGCCGGGCTGGGCGGCGGCCACGACGAGCGGGAACAAACCCTCAACCAGCTGCTGGTGGAAATGGACGGCTTCGAAAGCAACGAAGGCGTCATTCTGATCGCCGCCAGCAATCGGCCCGATGTTTTGGATCCGGCGCTGCTCCGCCCCGGCCGCTTCGACCGGCGGGTCGTGGTGCCGCGGCCGGACGTGAAAGGGCGGGAAGACATTCTGCGCGTGCACGCGCGCAAGGTCCCGCTGAGCGAGGAAGTGGACCTGGCGATTTTGGCTCGGGGCACGCCCGGTTTCAGCGGCGCCGACCTGGCCAATCTGGTCAATGAGGCCGCGCTGAACGCCGCCCGCCACAACCGCAAAGTGGTGATGATGGGCGACTTCGAGGGCGCCAAGGACAAGGTGCTGATGGGCGCCGAGCGGCGCAGCCTGATCATCAGCGACGAGGAAAAGCGCAACACCGCTTACCACGAGGGCGGCCACGCGCTGGTGGCGGCGATGATGCCGCACTCCGACCCGCTGCACAAGGTCACCATCATTCCCCGCGGCATGGCTTTGGGCGTGACCATGCAGCTGCCCACCGACGACAAGCACACCTACACCCGGGAGTATTTGGAATCCCGGCTGGCGGTGATGATGGGCGGCCGCGTCGCGGAGGAGCTGTACATGCACCACATGACCACCGGCGCCGGCAACGACATCGAGCAGGCCACCGACATGGCCCGCAAAATGGTCTGCGAATGGGGCATGAGCGAGTTGGGCCCGCTCACCTTCGGCAAGAAGGAAGAGCAGATCTTCCTGGGCCGGGAGATCGCCCAGCACCGCGATTTTTCCGAGGACACCGCCATCCGCATTGACCAGGAAGTGCGCCGGCTGGTGATGGACGGCTACCAGAAGGCGCGCACCATCCTCAATGAGCATGGTGAGATGCTGCACCGCCTGGCCGAGGCGCTGTTGGAACGCGAATCGCTCGACGCCAATGAGATCAAGCTGATCATTGACGGCAAGCCCCTGCCGCCGATGCCCACCCCCGCGCCCGCGAGCACCGAACCGCCCCCGAGCGGTAAGCCCGAGGCGGCGCGTCCGGAGCCGGCGCGCGGTCCGGTCGTGGCGCCCCCCGCCCCCGCCTAACCCGCCGCTGGGAGCGCCGGCATCCTGCGCGTGCCGGAAGCGCCGCCATCTTGCCGGCACTGGGGCCGCCGGCATCCTGCCGGGGTGTTCGCTCCATCGGCTCCGCGGAATGGGCAGGTCCGGAAGCAAGATGTAACGCACGTTCCGGCGCTTGACATCCTCAGCCCGCCGGCCGCGCGTGCCGGCCTCGCCTACCCCGCCGCCCGCCGCTCCCGCAGCCAGGCAAATAACACCGGCACCAGGATGAGCACATTGATCGCGGAGCTGACCATGCCGCCGACGATCGGGGCGGCGATGGGCTTCATCACATCGCTGCCCACACCAGTTTCCCAAAGCAATGGTCCCAGGCTGGCTAACACCACCGCGACCGTCATCAGCTTGGGCCGCAGCCGCAGCACCGCGCCTTCCATGGTGGCCGCCTCGACATCCGCGGCGGCTACGGCTCGGGCCTCGCGCGCGCATTGGGCGCGGCGGCGCTCATACGCCACATTCAGATAGATCATCATCACCACCGCCGTCTCCACCGCGATGCCGAACAGGTCAATGTAGCCGACCCAGACGGCCACGCTGAACTCAAAGTGCATTGCCCATTGCAGCAGCAGCCCGCCGGTGAGGGCGAAAAACGTCGGGATCAGCAAGATGACCGCCTCGGCGGCAGAGCGGAAAATGAGGTACAGCAACAAGAAAATCAGGAAAAAGACGATGGGCAGAATCAATTCCAGCCGCTTCGCGGCGCGCTGCTCGAAGCTGTATTCTCCGGACCAGTGATAGGTGTAACCGGCCGGCAGCGCCAGGTGGCGGCGCAGCAGGCGGTTGGCGGCGGAGACAAAACCGCCGTAGTTGTGGGTTTTCAGATCGAAGAACACGTAGGCCGTGAGCTGGCCGCCCTCGTCGCGGATCATGGTCGGGCCGCGGGAGAAATACACCGACGCCACCTCGCCCAGCGGGATCTGCGCCCCGGTTGGGGTGGCGATGACCACCTGTTCCAACTTCGGCAGGTCATCGCGGAAGTCGCGGTTATAGCGCACGTTGATGGGGAAGCGCTTGCGCCCGTCAATGACCGTGGCGATGTCCTCGCCGCCGATGCCGGATTCCACCGCGCTCTGCACCGCCGCCACCGTCAGGCCATAGCGCGCCGCGATGGCCCGATGCACGCGGATGTTGATGTAAAAACCCTGCGCCACCCGTTCCGCGAAGATGGATGCCACTTGCGGCATGGCCGCCAGCAGTTTCTGCACGCGCAGCCCCAGGGCCTGGATGCCCTCGAGGCTCGGCCCCTGAATCTTCATTCCCACTGGCGTCTTAATTCCGGTCAGCTCCATGTCCAGCCGGTTTTCCACCGGCATGGTCCAGTTGTTGGTCAGGCCGGGAAATTGGAGCTTGGCGTCCATGGCGGCGATCAGCCGGTTGTAGGTCATGCCGCGCGGCCAATCGCGCCGCGGCTTGAGCATGATGGTGGTGTCGTACATGCTCATCGGAGCGTTGTCGGTCGCGCTGTTGGAGCGGCCCACCGTGCCGAAGACGCTGCGCACTTCGGGAAAGCGCCGGATGATGCGGTCCTGGCGTTGCAGCAGCTGCGTCGCGCTGGTAATGGAAATCCCGGGCAGGGCGGTCGGCATATAGAGCGCCGATCCCTCATACAGCGGCGGCATGAATTCGCTGCCCAGATGCGCCGCCAAGGGCAGCACCGCGGCCAGGAAAGCAAGGTTGATGAGGATCGTCAGCAGCTTATGCCGCAGGCACCAGCGCAGCACGGGCCGGTACATGGCTTGCGTGAAACGGGAGATGGGGTTGTGCTCCTCGGGGCGCAGCTTGCCGCGGATCAATAGCGGCATCAGCGCCGGAACCAGAGTGATGGCCAGGAGCGAGGAAATGCCGATGGCCAGCGTCTTGGTCCACGCCAAGGGCTTAAACATCCTCCCCTCCTGCGCTTGCAGCAGGAAGACCGGCAGGAAGGACAGCACGATGATCACCAGGCTGAAGAACAGCGCCGGGCCGACTTCCTTGGCGGCCGCGATCAGCGTCTCCAACCGTTCCCCGGCGCTGAGCACGCGCGTCTGCCCCGCCCGCGGCGCCGGCTCGGCGAGGGCCCCGCCGCCGGGACCGGCTCCCGCCGCACCCGGCGGCGGCGAGTGCTCGGCCTCCGCCATGCGCCGATGGCCGTTCTCGACCATGACAATGGCCGCGTCCACCAAGACGCCGATCGCCAGCGCCAGCCCGCCCAGGGACATGATGTTGGAGCCGACGTGGAGGTAGTACATCGGCAGAAAGGTCACGATGACGGCGATGGGAATAGTGAGGATGGGAATGAGGGCGGAGCGGAAATGCAGCAGGAAGATGATGATCACCAGGCTGACGATGATCAGTTCCTCGGTGAGGTCGCGCCTGAGCGTGCCGATGGACTTCTTGATCAGGCCGGAGCGGTCATAACCGCTGACCACCTCGACCCCGGGCGGCAGCGACGGCGCGATCGCCTTCAATTTGGCTTTCACCGCATTAATCACCTCGAGCGCGTTCTGGCCGTAGCGCATGACGATGATGCCGCCCACGGTCTGCCCCTCACCGTCCCAATCGGCGGCTCCTTCCCGGATGTCGGGGCCGAAGCTGACCGTGCCCAGATCCCGCACCAGCACCGGCGTCCCGTCCTCCACCGCCACTGGCGTCTCCGCCAGGTCGCGCAGGGAATGGATGTAGCCTAGGCCGCGGATCAGATAATCGGCCCCGCTCATCTCCAGCTCCCGCCCGCCGACCTCATTGCTGCTGGCGCGCACGCGCTCGATGACGCGCGACAAAGGAATTCCGTAGGCCCGCAACTTGTTGGGGTCCAGGTTCACCTGGTATTGGCGGATGTATCCGCCAATGGTGGCTACTTCGGACACGCCGGGGACCGTCTCCAACTGGTAGCGCAAGTACCAGTCCTGAAGGCTGCGGAGATTGGCCAGGCTGAGGTTGTGCGCCTTGTCCACCAGGGCATACTCGAAGACCCAGCCCGCGCCGGTGGCATCCGGACCCAGCACCGGATGCACCCCCGGTGGCAGCTGCCCCGCAACCTGCTGCAAGTACTCCAAAACGCGGGACCGGGCCCAGTAGAGATTGGTGCCGGAATGAAAAACCACGAAGACGTAGCTGTCGCCGAACATGGTCTGCGCCCGCACCGCCTTGACGCGCGGCGCGGAAAGAAACGTCGTGACCAGCGGATAGGTCACCTGGTCCTCGATAATGTTGGGAGGTTCGCCGAGCCAGCGAGTGTGGACGATGACCTCGACGTCGGAAATATCGGGCAGCGCGTCCAGCGCCGTATGGCGCAGCGCCCAAATACCCGCCAGCACCAGCAGGATCACCAGCGTGAACACCAAGAAGCGGTTGCGGGCGCACCAGTCAATCAGCCGGGAAATCATGCCTACATCCCTCCGCCGCTCAGATGCAACTGCCGGCTGGCGATCACCCGTCCGTTACGCTGGGCCGTCACGGTAACTTGCCAGGCGCCGCCGCTGGGCAGTTGGATATTTCCGGCGTAGGCGCCTCCCCCTTGGTCTTCCAGGACGGCTTGGGCGTGCTCCGCGGCCATGCCCATGGCGGGCATGGCCGGCAGGAAAAACGCCACTGTCACCTGGGCGCCGGCGATGCCCTGGCCGCCCGGGCCGGCCAGCCGTACGGTCAGCTGATTTGCCCCCTTGGCCGGCGGCGAGGGGCGGGTGACCAGCGTAATGCGCGCCCGTGCCGCGGCGGGCTGGCGGGCGTTGGCGCCGACGCCGGGGGGCGGCGGAACAAATCCGCCGAGCGCGGCCTGAAGCTGGCTTTCGGAATCAATCAGGAAGTTGGCGCTGGTGACCACGCGCTGGCCCGCCCGCAGACCGCTGCGCACGACAAAGGCGCCGGCAACCCGGGGGCCGAGCTGAACGAACATCGGCGCCAAATATCCGCCGCCCTGGTCCACGAACACGGTATTTTGCGTGCCCGTTTGCAGCACCGCATTGGCGGGGATGGTGAGCTGGCGGCCCAGCGGAACATGGATCGCGGCGTTCACGAACATGCCCGGGGTCAGCTTCAGATCCGGATTGGCGAACACCAGGCGGGCGGGAATGGTGCGGGTGGCGGTTTGCACGATGGGATTGATATAGTCCACCCGGCCGCGGAAAACGCGCCCGGGATACGCGTCCACCGTCAGCGTCACCGGATCGCCCAGCCGCAGCAGGCCGGCATCGTTTTGGAACACCTGGGCATTGACCCACACCTTGGACAGATCGGCGACGGTATACAGGGTGGTGCCGGCGCGCACGAATTGATTGGGCAGAACATCGCGCTGGAAGACATAGCCGGTGACGGGCGAATCCAGCGTGATTTCCTGGCGCGCCTTACCGGTACGCTCCAAGCGTGCGATTTCCCGCCGCGGCACCTGCCATTGCGCCAGGCGCTGGCGGCTGGCCGCCAGCAGGACGTTGGCGCCGGAGGCCACGCCCGGCACCCGGCTGGCGGCGAGCAAACGCGCATTGCGGCGGGCCAGTAAGAAGTCCTGCTCGGTGGTGACCAAATCTGGACTGTAAATGGTCACTAACGGTTGGCCGCGGCGAATGAATTGAAAGATCTCATTGGCGTATTCCCGTTCGACCCAGCCGGAGAACCGAACCTGCACGCTGGCCAGGAGCCGCTGGTCGGGCACGACATTGCCCACCGTGCGGATGGTGTCGGCAACGGGCCCATAGCGGACCTGCCCAATGCGCACGCCGATACGCTGCAACGTCAGCGGCGATATCTGCACCGGCTGCAGCCGCGGATTCGCTCCACCGGTGGGCGCGGGGACTGCGGCGGCTGGTCCCGCTGCTCCGGCCGACGGCGATTTCCCGGCTGGGAGCGGCGGACCGCTGGCGACCACGCTGCTGGAGGCCGCCGGCGGCGGCGCCGCACGGGAACGACGGCCGCGCACCAAAGCCGCCACCAATACGACGATCACCGCTAGGGCGGCGATCAATGCAATGCGATAGAACCTCATGGCCTTCCTCCGTGCGTCCCAACGTTTAGCGCGCCGCGCCCGGGACCCGATGCCGGCGCCACTCCCCGGAGGCGCCGCGGCGGCGCGGCATTGGCGCCCGCTACCTCGCGCAGGTGCGCCAGCGCGGTTTCATGGCGCGCCAGCGTGCGCCAATAGCTTTCTTGCAAGTTCTGGTAATCCAGAAGCGCCGCGATCACGGTCTGAAAGTCCTCCCGGCCCGACTCATATTCCGACAGCGTGGCGCGCCAGGTGGCCGCCGCTTGGGGCAGCAGTCCGCCGCGGTAAATGCGCAGCAACTGGGCGTCGGCCCGCGCCTGCAAGTACCATTGCCGCGCTTGATAGGCCAGCGATTCCCGCTCCGCCGCGTAGGCATCGCGCGACGCCGCCAGCGCTTCTCCGGCCTGGGAGAGCGCCGCGTCCTGTTTGCGGTGGAAGAACACCGGCAACGACACTCCGACGCTGAAACTGCTGCGGTACGGAAAACTGGGGCCGGTGGCCTGATACATGTAGCCGATGCGGAAATCGGGGTAAAAGTCCTGGTGGGCCAGCTTCACGCCCAGCTGCGCCCGCGCCGTCTCCAGCGCCCGGGCGCGGAGATCCGGATTGGCGGCGATGCCCGCCGCCAGCCGCGGCGGTGCGGTCGGCGGCGGCGACTGCTGGAGGCGCGCGGCAGCGATGGGCGGCGAGGCCAGCGCCCGGTTCAGCAACTGCTTCAGCCGCGCTTCGGCAATTGCCCACTCTCGGTGCTGTACCGTCTGCCGGGCCAGCAACTGCGTCATCTCCAGCTGCGCGCGCAGCACGTCGGCCTGGTTGCCCTTGCCAACCGCGTAGCGGTTCGCGGCGACTTGGGCCACCACGGCCAACAGCCGCCGGTCCCGGGCCAAGATGGCAAGCGTTTGCTGCAACCCGCCGATGGTGTAGTAGGTGCTGGCCACCGCCGCCGCGACCCGGCGCCGAACCGCGGCCACGTTCTCCCCGGCGGCCGCGGCAGCACGGGCCGCCATGTCGCCGCGCAGACGCAGTTTGCCGGGAAAGGGCAGCGCTTCGCTGACCCCAATTCCGGCGTAACCCATCATTTGATCGAATTGCCCGGTGAGCGGCAGGGGACCGCCGACGTTCATGGTGGAAAAGTTGAACTCGGGATCGGGCAGGCTCGAGACCTGATTGGGAACTTGGCGCGCCGCTTGCCAAAAGCGGCGCGCGGCCCGAATGGCCGGATTGGCCTGGTCAGCTTCCCGCAGCAGGGCCGAAAGCGGCGTAGGCGGAAGCCGGGGCGGGAACCGGGGCTGCGGGACGCCTTGCGCCCACGCCGCGGCCACGGCGACAATGCAAACGGTGATGATCTTCATTAGCTAGTCCTGCGTTTTCGGCACACCAATAGACACAACTCGGGCACGAACGCCCGAACCGAGGGGCACGCGGCAGGCTAGATCAGAAGTGGGAGATTCGACGCAGTGGCGGCAGGCGGCGGAGATGCCGCGGGGGCGGCCAGCGCCATGCGGAAAGTGGCGTTCCCGTCAGCAAGTCGACGAACCACGGCCGGGCAGGCGGATAAGAGCGGCGCGGGCGCGGGCGGCTCGATCCCGGCCGGCGGTATGGCCAATGGCTCGACGGCGATCTGGACGGCGGCGCAACAGGGCTGCATCATGCCGGCGCCGGTGCAGCCGCTGTGCATGCCGCGGCAACAGGCTGCGCCCGGACATGCGAGCAGCGTGGCGGGTACGGCCAAAAGCAGCCCCACTAACGCCAGCCATGCGAATGTGCGCCGCACGTTTACCATCTTAATCCAGGTCCCTGGCCCGCACTTTTTGGGCCAATACGCCGCAGCCGTGAGGGGGCCATACGTGCACCGCCGGTGACGCTTCCCTCGATGCGATGCGAGTGGTTGCAGGGTTGGCGCGGCTTATTCGGTGTGCGGCGGACGGGTCCGTGGCGATTGCCGCTCCTACATCCTCATATTGCGCCCTTGGCGCATCATGGCGCTATGCATCTGGTCCATGAGCCGGCGCATGGCCTCCATATCGCGGCGACGGGCGGCGGGAGTGGTGGCCCGTTCCATGGCGCGCATCTCGGCGCGCATGCGGGACATCAGGCGCATCATCTCCTGATGCCGCGCCAACATACGGTGCATCATCCGGCTGTGGCCCATCTGGCCCGGACCTTGGCCCATCATGCCGTGATCGGCCATGCCGCCCAGCATTCCGCCGCCGCCGATCGCGGTCGGCCGACCCTGACTCTGCGGCGCCGCTTCGCCCGGCCGGGATGCCTGCGAACCCTGCGCTGCAGCCGCCAACATTAGCGAGCCCACAACCAGAACCGCCGCCAATCCCTTTCGCACCATCATCGCAACCTCCCTAGTGTGAGCGGGGCCTGACCGCGTTGGATGCCGCCGCGACGGAACCGGACGCGCGGCTCGGATCGGTCCGGCAAACCGCGGACTCCGGCCCGCTTACGAACCGTCTCGCTTCCCATTGCCAAGCTCGGGCCGGCCGGACGCCCGCGGCTGCCGTGCGGCGCACACGGCGGCGCCGGGGCCGCGTGACCTCTACCTGGGCGAAAGCACGCAGCGCTGGGTGGCCGGGCCCGACTGGTGGGCCGCAAAACGCCCCGCAGGGCGCATACCGACCGCGGCGGCCCGGCATCCGCCGCGGGGCCTGGCAGCCGGATTGCCTGGACCCGGGCAGGCTCCGCGGAATTGGGGCATATCATGGCAGGGCAGAACAGGGATCAAAGCTGCTGGCGGGGGTCGCGCCGTTCGCAATGGGGGCAAGTTCGGCGCGAAAAGGCCGCAACATTCCCCGCGCGCCGACGGCAAACAGCCGGCCGCGGGCGAGGAAGATGAGATGAACGTCGCAAGCGTTGCGTATTTTTCGATGGAGATCGCGCTGCAAGCGGAACTGCCGACCTATGCCGGCGGACTGGGCGTGCTGGCCGGCGACACGCTGCGATCGGCGGCCGATCTGGGTCTGTCCTTGGCGGCGGTAACGCTGGCGCACCGGAAGGGGTATTTCCAGCAGAAGCTGGACAGCCAAGGAAACCAGACCGAGGCCGACGCGCCATGGGCTCCGGAGAAGATCTTGGAACCGGCGGGGGCAACGGTCTCGGTCGCCATCGAGGGGCGGGAGGTGAAGATTCGGGCTTGGCGGTTTACCGTTGGGGGCGTCGGCGGGCATCGCGTGCCGGTGTATTTGCTGGACACCGACCTGGCGGAGAACAGCGCCTGGGATCGGACGCTGACCGACCATCTATATGGCGGCGATGAGCGCTACCGGCTCTGCCAAGAGGCGGTGCTGGGGATCGGCGGCGTCCTCATGCTGGAGGCGCTGGGATATGACGGCGTGCCGACGTTTCATATGAATGAGGGCCACTCCGCGCTGCTGGCGCTGGCCCTGCTGGAACAGCGCATGGGCGGCGGTCCGCCACGCCCCGCCTCCGAGGCCGACGTGGAAGCTGTACGGGGACGGTGTGTGTTCACCACGCACACGCCAGTACCGGCCGGCACCGACCGGTTCGCGCCCAGCCTGGTGCGGCAAGTGCTCGGCGACGCCAGGGCGGACGCCTTGGAAAACAGCGGCTGCTGCCAGGGCGGCGTGCTGAACATGACCTACCTGGCGCTGCGGTTTTCCCGTTATATCAACGGTGTGGCCATGCACCACGGGGAGCTCTCGCAGGACATGTACCCGCGCTATCCGATCCGGGCGATCACCAACGGGGTGCATGCGGTCACTTGGACGGCGCCGGCGTTCCGCACGCTGTATGACCGTCATGTGCCGGAATGGCGGCGGGACAACCAGTACCTGCGCTACGCCGTGGGCATTCCGCTCGAGGACATCGCCGACGCGCACCGGCAGGCCAAAGCGGCATTGCTGGAGCAGGTGCGGCTGGCGAGCGGCGCGCGGCTCGACCCCAACGTGATGACGCTGGGGTTCGCGCGGCGGGCAACGGGCTATAAGCGCGCCGATTTGGTTTTCTCCAATCTCGACCGGCTGCGGTCCATGGCGCAGCGAGCCGGCCCGCTGCAAATGATCTTCGCCGGCAAGGCCCATCCGCGCGACGATGGCGGCAAGGAAATGATTCGGCGCGTGTACTCGGCGGCGCGGAACCTGGAGGGAGCGGTCCCGATCGTGTATCTGGCGGACTACGACCTGCGGTGGGGCCAGTGGATGACGAGCGGGGCGGACCTGTGGCTGAATACGCCGCACCGGCCCTATGAGGCTTCCGGCACCAGTGGAATGAAAGCCGCGCTCAACGGCGTCCCCAGCTTGAGCGTGCCCGACGGCTGGTGGTACGAAGGCCATTTCGAGGGCGTCACCGGCTGGGACGTCGGGCACGAGGAGCCCAGCGAGGATCCCGCCGCCGAAGCGGATTCGCTCTATGAAAAGCTCGAGCTGCTGATCCTGCCGATGTTCTATGCCCGGCGGAGCCATTACATCGAGGTGATGCGCTCCACCATCGCGCTGAACGGGTCGTTCTTCAATACGCAGCGCATGATGGGACAGTACGCGCTGAACGCTTACACGGCGGCGGGGGACAAATAGACAACGAATTGCCGGGCGCGGGGCCGGAAGTGGGGCGCCCGGCGGAATGTCGCAGCCTTTTCGCGCCGACTTTAGCCCCAGTGCAAACGGCGTAACCCCAAATACCGGTGCTTAAGCGGCCGAACGTTCCGGGGCTTTTGGCAGGGCGCTGTGGGGAAAATGCCCCAGACCGTTACGGTCGGTAGGGGCCGGGATCCGCGGGAAGGCGCATTTCACGCGGTCGGAACGCACGGGCCTTCGGATGCATCACCTCACCCCGGAGGCAGAAATGGCGGTAGAGAAAATGCAGAGAAGCGACCGGACCACGGCGGCTTTCGTCCTTTCTTTGCTGGCTGGCATCTTCATGGTGACCGCTGGGGGCGTAATGGGCGGCATGTTCGCGGGGATGATGGGTGGCAACTACATGGGCGGGCCCCACGCCGTCGGGCACTTCATGTGGCCCATGGGGCCCATTTATCGCTTCGGCGCGGGGATCGGCGCGTCTTGGTTCTGGCTGGGGCTGATCGCGGGCGCTGTCGTACTGGTCGGTGCGGTGCTGCTGCAAGCCGCCCCCGGACAGCGGCGGTTGTGGGGCGCGGTCATTTTGATTGTTTCCGCGCTGGAACTGATCGCCGGCCCGGCGGGAATTGTCGCGGGAACCCTGGGGGTAATCGGTGGCGCCCTAGCGCTGGGTAACGTAGCGTAGGGACCAGAGGCACGCAATGGCGGAGGTAAAGGGAAGCGCAAAGCCGCCGGACCCGATGCCGGCCGGCGTGGCAGCCGAGTCCAACGCCAGACAGCAGGCGCGCGAATCGCCGCCGGAGGCCTGCCTCCCCTGTGCGCCGCCGCCCGCGCCGCCCAAGACGCAAACCGAATACACCTGCCCCATGCACCCGCAAATCGTGCGCCCCCAGCCCGGGGCCTGCCCGATATGCGGAATGGCGCTGGAACCGAGAGTGGCGGCGGGCGCCGAGCCGGAGGAAAACCCGGAACTGCGGGACATGTCGCGGCGGTTCTGGGTGGCGCTGGCGATCACCGTTCCCTTGCTGGCGGTCAGCATGGTGGGATACCTGCCGCCGGACGTCCTGTGGAGCGGTTGGGCCAACTCCCGCGCCGGCGCTTGGTATCAGCTGATCCTGGCGACGCCGGTGGTGCTGTGGAGCGGCTGGCCGTTTTTCGTCCGCGGCTGGCGGTCGCTGGTGAACCGCAGCCTGAACATGTTCACGCTGATCGGGCTGGGCATCGCGGTGTCCTATGGCTACAGCGTCGTCGCCACCATCGTGCCCAACATTTTTCCCGGCTCGTTCCGCGGGGCCGGCGGCGCGGTGGAAGTCTACTTTGAGGCGGCGGCGGTCATCACCGTATTGGTGCTGCTGGGCCAAGTACTCGAGTTGCGCGCCCGCAGCCAGACCGGCGCGGCGATCCGCGCCTTGCTGGGACTGGCGCCGAAGACGGCGCGGATGGTTCTGCCCGACGGCTCGGAACGCGACGTGCCACTGGGTGAGGTGAAGCCGGGCGACCGGCTGCGGGTGCGGCCGGGCGAAAAAATTCCGGTGGACGGCGTGGTGACCGAGGGCGGAAGCAGCGTGGATGAATCCATGATCACCGGCGAGCCTCTGCCAGTGGAAAAGCACGCGGGCGACGCGGTCACCGGCGCGACCGTGAACGGCGCCGGCGCGCTGATCATGGAGGCGCGCCGCGTGGGGTCGGAGACGCTGCTGGCCCAGATCGTGCGCATGGTTTCCGAGGCGCAGCGGAGCCGGGCGCCGATCCAGAAGCTGGCCGACGCCGTGGCGGGCTATTTTGTCCCCATCGTGGTCGCAATTAGCGTTTTGACCTTCATCGTTTGGGCGCTGATCGGGCCGCCGCCGGTGCTGGCGCATGCGTTGGTCAACGCCGTGGCCGTGCTGATCATCGCCTGCCCCTGCGCACTGGGGCTGGCGACGCCGATGTCGGTGATGGTAGCGACCGGTCGGGGAGCAACCCAGGGGGTGCTGTTCAAGAATGCCGAGGCGATCGAGTTCATGCGCAAGGTGGATACGCTGCTGGTGGACAAGACCGGCACGCTGACCGAGGGCAAGCCCAAGCTGACCACGGTGGCCGTGCTGCCGGGCGAGGACAAGGTGCGGATCCTGCGCGTGGCGGCAACGCTGGAAAAGGGCAGCGAGCACCCGCTGGCGGCGGCGATCGTGGCCGGGGCCCGGGAACGCGGCATTGGCTTGGGAGCGGCCGCGGAGTTCACGGCGCTGCCGGGAAGAGGCGTGCGCGGCCAGGTAGATGGAGTCGAGGTGGCGCTGGGCAATCAGACTCTGGCCGCGGAACTCGGCGCTGACGCCGGCGCGATGGCGGAACAAGCCGAAGCGATGCGCCGCGACGGACAGACGGTAATGTTCACCCTCATCGGCGGGCGCGTGGCCGGCCTGTTGGGTGTCGCTGATCCCATCAAGGAGACTTCCCGCGAGGCGATCGAGGGCCTGCACCGGGAAGGCATTCGGGTGGTCATGGTGACCGGCGACAGCCGCACGACGGCGCAGGCAGTGGCGGCGCAGCTCGGCATTGACGAAGTCGCGGCCCAGGTTCTTCCCGACCAGAAGGCGGCGGTGGTGAAACGATTCCAGGGCGAGGGCCGCTTTGTCGCCATGGCGGGCGACGGCATCAACGATGCGCCGGCCCTGGCCCAGGCGCAGGTTGGAATCGCGATGGGCACGGGAACGGATGTGGCGATGGAAAGCGCCGGGGTGACGCTGGTTAAGGGCGATCTGCGCGGCATTGTGCGCGCCCGCCGGCTGAGTCACGCCACGATGAAGAACATCCGGCAGAACCTCTTCTTCGCCTTCGTCTATAACAGTGTCGGCGTGCCCATCGCCGCCGGCGTCCTGTATCCGGTTTTCGGCCTGCTGCTGAGTCCGGTGATCGCCGCGGCGGCGATGAGTTTCAGTTCGCTCTCGGTGGTGGGCAACGCGCTGCGGCTGCGCTCGGCCAAGATCTAGGCCGCCAAACCCCGCTCCTGGGCATCGGAGCACGTAACGATCGCGCAGGTTGGGCTTTGGGTGGAGATCCTTTCCTGGATCTGGCTGATCCTCAGCTTCCTCTCGGCCTTCGCCATTGGATTGGACGTGCGGCGGCACGGGCAAAAGATGAAGGTGATGGACATTGTCTGGCCGGTCACTGTCACCCGCGCTCTATGGCGGCCCGATCGCCTGGTGGGGTTATCGCCGCATCGGCCGCTGCTCCGCCCCTGATCAGATCGCCGCGACGATGCGGGCCCACGGCGAGGAGGTCCAGCGGGAAAAAGCCTGGCTGGAAAAGGCGCCGCCAACGCGAGCCCAGGTGCTGGCCGCCGTCACCCGCTGCGGCGCGGGCTGCACGCTGGGCGATATCGTCGCGGCGTGGTGGCATTTTCCGCATCCGTTTCTTTGGCTCGGAAGCGCCTTCACCTCGGAGCTGGGGTTCGACTTCGCCCTGGCCTGGGGCTTCGGCGTGGTCTTCCAGTTCCTGACCATCGCCCCCATGCGCGGGCTGCAGTTATGGCCGGGCAAGTTGGCGGCGATCAAGGCGGACACGATCTCCATTGTCGCCTTCGAGGCCGGCCTATTCGGATGGATGACGCTGTCGCACTACGCGCTTTTCTCCCCGCCCCTAGAGGCCAATCGCGCCGCGTTCTGGTTCATGATGCAGGTGGGCACGATGATCGGGTTCGTCACCTCCTACCCGGCCAACGTTTGGCTCCTGCGGCGCGGGCTAAAGGAAAGAATGCCGGCCGAGCCGGACGCGGCGCTGCAATTCGGCCCGCCCAGGCCGGAGTAGCAGCGCCGCCCCAGCCCGTGCGCCGGCGGGCTTCAGCCCGCCGGCGGCGTGTGGCTCTGTCCCGCCCGCGCGGGCGTGGCCGGGCTCGGGGTGTCTCCAGGTTGCCGCGGACTATTCGCCGCCCATTTTGCTCATCGTGGCGTCCATCAGCGGTTCGGGAAAAATGGTTTTCGGGTTGTATTTTCGCATGCGCGCGATCTCCGCCGGGGTCAAGCGGGGCAAGTGGCGAATGAAATCCACCAACTCCCATGTTTCCTTCGGCGTGTCATCGCCCCAGGCGGGCATGCCGCTCATGCGGATACCGTTGCGGATGATGTAGTACAGCGCGCCGTCGCTTTTGCGCCGCGTCCCTGGGCCGCGCAGGTCCGGGGGATGGGGATACATGTTTTCGCCGAGCATGGTCTTTCCGTCGCCGTTGTTGTTATGGCAGACGGCGCAATGGGCGGCGAAGTGTTCCGTGGCGAACCGCATCTGCGCCGCGGTCAAGCCGGGATACGGATCCCTCCGCGCGCTGGCGCCGGCGGGCATGGCCATGGCGCGCATCATATGCGCCATCCAGGTCTCCATGCCGGTGGGCTGGGCGCGGGCGCTGAAGCCACGGGCGCCCCGCGCCCACAGGGCCAATGAGGCGAGGATGCCCGCGACCACCGCCGCCGCTAGAGCGATCCATGCCAGCCGCCGCGACGGCCGCGGGCGGGAGTTATTGTTGTTGGCCATAGGGCAGCAGGTTCTCCTTGGGAGCGACGGCCATGCCGAGGCGGGCCGCCGGTTGCAGGCCGCGGCTGTAGAACAGGCCGCGCAGGGTAAGGGCGCCGCGCCACAGCGCGGCGAGCTGACGGAGGTAATTACGCTGCAACTCAAACCAGGTGCGCTGCGCCATCAGCACCTGGGGGTAGGCGGCGGCCATGTGCTGGTAATAGCCGAGATAGAGGCGGTAGGCCCGCTCCGATTGCGGCAGCATTACCCGATAGCGGGCGACGGCGTCGCGGGCGGCGGCGTACCGCGCCCATTCCGCGGCGGCCTGTCGGCGGAGCCGCAGGCGAACGCGGGTCACCTCCTCGCGCGCGGCGATCACGGCGGCAGCGGCGGACTGGACGTTGCCCTGGTTGCGGTTGAACAGCGGCAAGCCGATGCCCACGGAGGCGAAGGACTGCCAGCCCGTAACCGGCCCATGCGGGCCGAGCAGCTCCCGGTTGTCCTGTTCGCCGCCGCGCAGGGTCAGGTTGGGGATGGCTTGCCGGTGTTGCTGGGCCAGGACGGCTTGGGCGCGTTGCAGCTCCGCCCGCGCGATCCGGACCGCTGGGCTGGCGGCCAGCAGGTGCTGAAGAAACGCGGCGCGGTGCAGGGGTTGGGGACCGGGGGCCAGATGCCCGGCCAGCGGGCCCGGGCGCAGATGGGGTTGGCCGGTCACCGCCGCCAGCTCCCGCCACGCGGCGCGGCTGCGCCGCCGCGCTTGCGCCAGCATCAGCGCCGCCTGCTCGGCCTCGACCTGCGCCGCCAGCTCATCGGGCGGATTGGCCTGGCCGACATTGGCCAACTGGCGGGTGGTGAGGCCGGCATCGTGGGCAATGGCCAGCAAGCCCCGATCCACGCCCACCAGCCGCTGCCGCGCCAGGGCGCGGTAGTACGCCAGGCGCACCGCCGACCGCACCGCCAGCCGCTGCGCGGCGACGATCGCCTGCTGGCCGCGCAGCGTGGCGGCGGCAACCTGTTGCGCCGCGGCCAGCTTGTGGCCGAGCAGAATTTTTTGCTGCGCGAAGACGCCCTGCTCGCCGCCGCCGTAGCTGCCGCCGCGGATTTGGCCGCCTTCATAACCGGCCGTGGGGTTGGGCCATAGCCCGGCTTGCCGTACCTGGTCGGCGGCTTCGCGTTCCGCCGCCAGGGCTTGGCGCAGCGTGGGGTTGTGGGCCGCCGCCAGCGTCTCCAGCTGCGCCAGCGTCCATCCAGGGCGCTGGACGGCGACCGGCTTGGCCGGCGCCGCCGCCTTTGGCGCCGGCATTGCCATTCCCGGCATTTGGGTTTTGCGCCGCGGTGCTTGCGGCCGGATGGCTTGGGCGGCCAGCGGAAGCGCCAGCGCCATGGCCGCCAATACATGCGTGGATCTCATGCCTTCCTCCCCGCCTGGCGGCGCAGGCCTTGGATTTTTTGGTAGAGCGCATCGTCCACCACGCGCACCAAAACCATCATTCCTCCCATGAACCCCGACCAGCCCGGCGGCAGGCCATAAGTCTCTGGCGAGGCGACCGCCTGGTCCATATTCATCTGCGGCCCCTCCATGTAGGCGTCCTGGGGAAAGCCGGGCACCTGGTTGGCGTTGGGGGCGATGGCGTTCGGCGGCTGCATGCCGTGCATTTGGCCGGCGGCCGCCTGGTGGGGCGCCGGGGATTCATACGGCTGGCCCGGGCGCGGATGCCGCTGCCGCGCGACGGACGGCCCCATGCCCGGCATCGCCGCCATGGCGCCGCCGTGCTGCGGGCCGTTGGCCTCAGGCGTTTCCCATTGGCTGCTGATGCCCATGCCCCGGCCCATGCTGGGGCCATATTGCGGCGACAGCGCCGCGCCGGAGCTGGGCATGCCCATGCCGGCGGGCATGGAGATCCCGGCCGGCAGGCCGTAACCGCGGGTCATGGGCCCGACTGAGGAGGCCATGTTGTTCATCATGTGGTGCGGCAAATGGCAGTGGAGCATCCAGGTGCCGGGATTGTTCGCCTCGAACTCGCAGTCCCAGGCCTGCGCCACCGCCACCCAAACGGTGTTGCGGCGAATCCAATTCGACACCGGCTGGCGGCCGCCCTCGGTGCCCGTCAGCCAGAACTGCATCCCGTGCAGATGAATGGGATGGCCGTCCATGCCCAGGTTCATCAGCCGCACGCGGACGCGATCGCCCAGCCGCACCACCAGCGGCGTAATCGCCGGCGCGGATTTGCCATTCATCGTCAGCCAGTTGTACTCCATGCTCATGGTGTTGGGCACGGAGTTGCCGGGCAGGACGGCGTATTCCTGAAGGACGATGGCGAAATCGTGCTGCACCGCGGGCGAATAGGGAACCGTGGGATGAATGATGAACGGTCCGATCATGCCCAGCATTTCCTGCATGGCCATGTGGGAGTGATAAAAGTAGGTGCCGTTCTGGCGCAGCGTGAACTCATAGGTGAAGCGGCCGCCGGGGACGATGTACGGCTGGGTGATGCCGGGGACGCCGTCCATGTCGTTGGGAATTTCCAAGCCGTGCCAGTGGATGGCGGTCGGTTCGGGCAGATGATTCTCGAATAAAATGCGGACGCGGTCGCCTTCATTGACCTCGATCATCGGCCCCGGCGCCGAACCGCTGTAGCCCCACAAATCCAAGACCGTGCCGGGGATTAGCTCCTGCCGGACCGGCTCGGCCACCAGGTGAAACACCTTGACGCCGTTGTCCCAATGCCAGGGCAGCTTGCGGCCGTTGGGATATCGCACCGGCACATTGAGGCCACGCTGCGCCGGCGTCTCTCCCAGGGCCGCCGCCGGCGCCAGCACGCCTGCCTTCAGGGCCCAACCGCCGGCGCCGGCGGCCGCCAGCCGGCGCAAGAACCCGCGCCGGGTGTTCCATTTCTTTTCCATTCCACTACTCCTCGCTCTGCATTCGCAGCGCCCGCAAAGCGGGCCAATGCCAGGCGCGGCGCAGCGTGCGCGCCGGCTGGGCGATGGGGGCGCAGGCGGAATTAGATTCGGAGGGAAAAGCGAGACACGCCGGCAGGCGGCGAGGGACCCGCGATCACGCGCGCCGCGGGGGCGGGAGTGAGGCTCGGGTCCGACGCCGCCGGCGCGAAAACCGCGGCGGGAGCCGGCGCCGAAGGCGCCGCCTTGGGCGTTAGGCGGGCGACGCCGCCGCAGCCGCAGTCATCCCGGTGACGGCGATGGTGGGATTCGGATGCGACGCGCGTGGCGCTGCGGGCCGGCGCGACGGCAAGCGGCTGACCGAGATGCACGCGGGCAGACCGGGCCGTTGCGGCCGGCAAACAACACGGGCAGACGGCGCCGGCCAAGGGCAGCACCAGCCAGGGCGCTAACCACAGGGCCAACATCGCATGCCATTTCCGCCGCATTGGCTTGATCGTAACACGCTGGCGCGGAGCGGCTATCAAAGGCGGTGCAATCGTTTTTGGGTTTGTTCGCCGGGCTTGACGAGGTCACGCGCGAGGCTGACAATTCCCAGCATGGAACCGACCCGGCGCATCGTAAGCCGCGCGGGCACGGGCGCAATGCTCCTGATGGCGATAGCGGCCGCCACCGTTGGCGGCTCGGCTGCACAGGAAGCGCCGCGACCGGCCCAGGTGTCACCGCATAACCCGCGAGCCGCGGTGGCGATGGAGCAGCCCGCAGCCTTGGTATACGCCCGAGCCCCGCGGCTCCAAATGGATCGTCCCCACCGGCGCCTGCGGCTGACCTGCGAGCTGAACAACCGTGGCGACTCCGCTGCCACGGCGGTGCAGATGCTGGTGCTGGTGTTCAACGCCAAGCGCCAGGTTGTCGCCGTTTCTTCATTCTCTGATTACGGGTTGAGCGTTGCACCGGGCGGGCGGGAGACCATCCGCCTCCTGTTGCCTCGGCTACTGACGCTCACCGGCCGCGGCAAGCTGCGCTATGTCGTCTCCATCACCGGCGGCACGGGCGAGCGTATTTGGTGGCGGGATACGGCGCTGCTTCAGCAGTTCTCTGATGCGGCCCGGTTCGGCCGCCCGCTCTTCGCCGACGGCGTCAGCACCGGCCCCGCCGGCGAACGGCATCCACGCTGGCAAGCGCCGCCGACGAACTAGCAGAAGCCGGCTTCGCGCGTCGAGGAGAGGCGTGGCCCATGTCCCCTATTTCGCGGACCTGGTGCGGACGCGGGGACGCGAGGTATTGGGGATTGAGTTTTTTTCGGAGGCGCTAGTCCGCCGCACTCCGGAACGTAATCCTTTCGCCCGCGGAGCTCGAGAAACGCGCCGCGTAGCGCGGCATCCCGCGGGGCGCCGGGGCCGGCGCATTAATCTTCGTCGGTTACAATGGCCGGGCGGAGGAGATCGGAATGCGGATCGCGGAAGTATTGTTGGCGGATTTCGAGGCGGAAATTAGCAACACGCGGCGGACATTGGAGCGGGTGCCGGACGACAAGCCGAAATTTAAGCCGCATGAGAAGTCCATGTCGCTGGGCAAGCTGGCGATGCACTGCGCCACGCTGCCGCTGTTCGGCTATTACATCCTGGAAGATGACGGGATGGACTTCATGGAGCCGAAGCGGCCGCACGTGCCGCTGGAGTTCACCGGCCACGCCCGCTGCCTGGAGGAGCTGGACAAGAGCGCGGAACAATGCCGCGATGCGCTGCGCCAGGCGAGCGATGAGCACATGCTGGTGAAATGGCCGTTCCGTGCGGGACAGCAGGTGCTGTCGGACGCGCCGCGGCTCCGGACCTTCCGGATGACGTTCTTCAATCATCTGGTGCACCATACCGCGCAGTTGGGCGTCTATCTGCGCCTGCTGCAACTGCCCGTGCCGGCGCTGTACGGCCCCTCGGCCGACGAGCAGTGGACACCGCGATAAAGGCGGCGCTTTCTGGGGGCGCGGACGGCCTCGTCCGCACCAAATCGCGGGCCAGCGGCCCGCGGTTGGCCTATTGCGGAATCCGCCGGCGGGGGCGGGGCGGACCTTCGGGTGGGTAAGCACCGATCATCGCGCCTTCGGCGTTGAGGATGGTGATGGCGCCGCGGGCCAAATGGGAGAGCGGCACCTTGAGCGCGGCCGCGTCGCCGGCGGCGATCACCAATGGCGGGGCGAGATACTTGCGCGCCGCCGTTTGCAGCTGCGGCGCCGTCGCCGCCAGCACGGCCGCAACCATCTTGCGTGGATTGCCCTGCGTCCAGGCGGCGGCAAGCTGCGCCTGCGTCTGCCAGCGGACCATGAACGCAGCCAGGAATCGCGCTTTCGCCGCGGCCAACTCGGCGGCGGACAAGGGCGCGGCCGCCAAGGCGCCGCGACGGCTGAGCGCGGCGCGCAACGAGGTAGCCGCGGCGGCCGTGGCCACCGGCCGCCGCGGCGGCGCGCTCAGCCAGCGAGCCAAAACCCAGGCGCCATAGAGCACATGGTCCGGCGCCGGCGGCGGGACGGCGGGAACGAAGGCAAAACCGGCGCCTGCTCCGGGCGCATTGACCAGCAGCAGCTTTCCCCCCGCCGACATGGGCTTGGGCGCGGGACGCGGCGCGGGGTAGCCGAAGCGCCAGCCATCCACGAAATATTGCGCCGACAGCGAACGCGCCAGATCCGGATCCACGTCGCCAACGATGACCAAGCGGGCGTCGTTATTGGGCAGCAGCAGCTGGCGCGCAAACGCCATCAAGCTGGCGCGGGTGATCGCCGCCGGCGCCGCGGAAGTCCCAGGAGCCGTGAGGCGCAACGCCTCCTGGCGCGCCAGCCATTGCGGATTGGATTGGCGCCAAGCCCGCCACGCCGGCGCGTTCAACCGCTGCGACGCCAGTGCGGCGGCGGGAATGGCGGGATGAATGGCGACCGCGGCCAAGCGGCGCAGCGTGCCGCCGATGTACGGGGCCAAGGCGGAGGCGGCCACGATAAAGCGGCGGTCGCCGGCGCGGGCCCAGAGCCTGCCGCCGAAGTATTGAAACTCCTGGGCCAGGGCGGCGCCACTGTGGCCCGGCGAACCCGCCGGCAACAGCCGCGCCAAAGCCCGCGCCAGCGGCTGCTGGCTGGGCGGAGGCGCGGGCACGCTGAGCCAGGCGGTGACCAGCGGCAGGCTGGCGTCGGGAATGATGATGACGCGCAAGCCGTTTTGATGCTGGCCATCAAAGGCCGGGGCCGGCGGCCGCCAAGCCGGCGCGGGACGCGCGGGCTGGGCAGCCGTCGCGATTCCAGAGGCGACGCGCGCCGGCTCCGCGGGCGCAAAGACGGCGCCATCCGCGTTACCTCGTTCCCCATCGCCCATTTCCGCGCCCTCCACCGCCGCTGCATCGTCTGGCGGCGAAGGCGGCGGCGCGGTCCGCACCTGCACGCGGCCAAGGGCATCGCTCAAATAGCGCGCGGCGGCTAACCGCATGGCATGCGGTTCCACCGCGTACAGCGGCGCCAGGACGTAGTTGGCCGCCTGCGCCGAACCGGTGCGCCATTCCGCGCGCGCCAGCCGAGCAGCGCGAGCCGCGGCGGTCTGACCGCGGCGCAGCCATTCCGCCGCCGTCCAAATCTGCGTGCGCTGGAACTGGTCGAGCGGAATGCCGTTGACCTTGATTTCGTGGATTTGGCGGAAGACCAACTCCCGCACCAGCGTGGGACTGACGCCGGGCCGGAACAGCACGCGGGCCCGGAACACTCCCGGCGCTTGATAGGCGCTCCAACTGCCGGGAAAGTTCAGGCCGCCGGCGACGGCCAGCGCGGCGCGCCATTTGTGGACCAGGGAGCGGCGCTCGCGGGCATCGGGTCCGGCGAAGAGATCCTCGCCGAGCATGGCCAGGGCGGCGGTGTCTTTGTCTTTGGCGGTGGGACCGGGCCAGGTGATGGTCATTTCCATCGGGCGCTGCGAGGCGGCGGCCGATGCCGGTCCGGTGGGCGCCGCGGCATGCCGCGCGGCGGCAGGCGCGGAATGGTAGCCGGCCGCGGCAGACGCCGACTTCGCGCCCGCCGCAGGCGGTCCCGGCGCGCCGCGGCGGGCCGGAGGATCGCCCTTGGCCGCGGGAAGGCGCGGCGCGGGTGACAACAACCGCGCCGCCAGGGCTAGCGTGGGTGCGATGTGAACCGCGCCGGAGATGGCAACCACGGCCCGGGCCTCACCAGCCAGTTGTCCGGCGGCGGCGGACAGCTCCGTCGCCAAGTCGGCGGCAGGCGCGGTCACCACCTTGCGCACTTGCGCCGGACCGCGCTTCGGTCCGGCAAGCAGAACCAGCGCCGCCACCGGCGCCGCGGCGCTGCCGGATGGGTTGGGCGAAACGATGACGGTAATGCCATTCTTCAGGCGCTGGGTCTGGTAGCGCATTTCCGGCACACGCGCGGCGGGCGCCTGCGCCAACAGCGGCAGGGCGAGCGCGAGGAAAAACAGGAGAGCCCGCGGCCAGGCGATTTCGCGCCACAAACCCCAGACCCGTGCCCGTGAGCACCGCATGCGGATATCGTACGCCGCGGCGCGCGCCGTGGGCGCAGAGGGAGCTTCAGGGCCTCCCCGCACCTGCTTTGCCCGCCGGGCAAAGGCGCGGCCCCCACGAAACGCGGAAGCCCACAATGGGCGGCCCCGCCGCGCACCACCGGGCGGAGCGGCGGAACCGGGTTTTGGGTATACTAACCACGCTTACCGCGGGAGTCACCATGCCGACCAGCGCCACATCCCAGGCCAAAAGCAGCGCCCGCGGCGAACAAGGCAACAGCGTGCGCATGGCCTTTCGCCGCATCCGCGATTTGATCGTCCGCGGCCATCTGGCTCCCGGCAGCCGCATTGTCGAAGCCGATCTGGCCCAAGCCCTCGGCGTCAGCCGCACGCCAATCCGCGGCGCCCTGCACATGCTGCAACGCGACGGCTATATCGTCGCCGTCTCCAATGACAGCAAGCCGCGGCTGGCGGTGGCGCCCCTCACCAAGGACGACGCCCGCGAGTTGTACCAAATGGTCGGCGCGCTAGAAGGATTGGCGGCGCGCCGCACCGACGTCCTGGCCAAGGGCGCGCGCGTGCAACTGACGGAAAAATTGGAGCGGTGGAACAACCAACTGCGGCGGCTGGCCGAAGCCCACGAGGCCGACCCCAACCTGATCTTCGATTACGACACGCAGTTTCACCGCCTGATCGTCGAGGCCACCGCGGGCGCACGACTGAAGGGTATGCATGAGGCGATCAAGCCGCAGATCGAGCGCTATGGCCGCCTGTATGCAACGGTCATCATTGATCACCTCGGGGAATCGGTGCGTGAGCACGAGGCCATCATCGCCGCCATCGCCAAGGGCCAGGGGGAAGCCGCCGAACAAGCGGTACGCCTCAACTGGCAGCATGGCGCCGAGCGGCTGGCCAAGGTGATCGTGATGTTCGGCGAACGCGGCCGCTGGTAACCCTCCGGGGCCGCCAGCAGAATGTCTCCGACAACGGCGCCTGCAATGTCCGGGGAGCGCCGGCATCTTGCCGGCATGCTCGCGGCCCTCCGAACGCAGCTGGGCGCGCCGGCCTAGGAAGCGGACGGCGCGCCGGCGGCGAGTTGTGCGCGCAGCTCCTCGCGGGATTCCACGGGCGGCAAGCAAGTTTGATGGCGGCAGACCACGGCACGGGCGCCGCCGGAACGGGGCAGCGCGCGCACGGTTTCCGCCAGCGCCTCCGGCCAGCCTTCCAACCGCCCCGGGTTGACGGCGATGACCATCCGTTCGATCTGATAGGCGGCTCGGGCCTCGTCCTCCAAGCTGGCGGCCAACCCGTCCTGGCCGTCCTCGCCGGGCAGAATCAGCACTTGCACCGCGGGCGACAAATGCAGCCGCAGCGCCAGCCCGAAGGCGCCGGCAAAAATGCCGAAACCGGCGGCGGCGGGAGCGAAGGCGCGCAGCGCGGCGGCGGCGATTTCACCATGGCGCGCTTCGCCGCTGAGCGCCGCCAGCCGCTCCAGCAGAACAATGGCGGCGGAGTTGCCGGAGGGAGCGGGGGTATCCTGCAACGGCTTGCGCGGCGACGCCAGCGCTCCGCGGCGCGGCGCGCCCTCCCTGGGCAGATCGGTAAAGCCGCCTTCGGGATCCGAGTAGCGGCGGATGATCACCTCGGCCAATTCGCGGGCGGCGAGATAATAGCGCCCCTCGCCGGTGATCGCGAACGCCTCCAGCGCCGCCAGCGCGGGGAAAACCTGATCCTCCAACCCATAGACCGCCTCGCCGTCGGCCACGTACAGGTGATGGCGCAGGCCGCGTTCGGCATCACGCTCGGCGAGCATGCGATCCAACGCACGCAAGGCGAAAACCCGCGCGGCCGCCAGGCGGCCGCCCTCGGCGGAGGTTTGCAACTGCCCGCGCAGCGCCTGGGCCTGCAAATAGGCGGCGATGAACATGGCGTTCCAGTTGGCGTAGATGGCCGTGTCCACCGCCGGAGCCGGGCGCTGAAGGCGGGCGGCGTACAGCTTGTCCCGCGCCGCGCGCAGCGTGGCCCGCGCCTGCTCGACCGGCAGAAGACGGCTGGCGGCGAAGTCCTCAAGCGAAACCGCCACGGCCAGTACGTTGCGCGCCGGGTCGTGCTGCATCGGCCCGCGCTCGTGGATGCCGTAATACGCCGCCGCCAGCTCGAACTCCTCCGGCGGCAGCGCCGCCTGCGCCTCGGCCCGCGTCCAGGTGAAATAATCGCCGTCGTCGTGCAGGGAGATGTCGGCGTCTTGGCTGGTGTAGAAGCCGGGCTCACGGCGGTTGGACAGCACCTCATCGGCCCAGCGCAGAATGTCCAGGGCCACGCCGCGGAAAAACTCGCCGCCGGTGGCTTGCGCCGCGTGAATGTAGTTTTTCAGCAGCTCGGAGTTGTCGTAGGCCATCTTCTCGAAATGCGGCACCGCCCAATGCTCATCCACGCTGTAGCGATGAAACCCGCCGGCCAGCTGGTCGTAGACGCCGCCGCGCGCCATCTTTTCCAGCGTTAGAAAGGCGATGTTGCCGAACACCGCGCCGCCCGGACCCGCGGCTTGGTCGCGTACGAAGCGGTCGAGCAGCAGGTCCACCACCGGCGGATGGAAGAACTTCGGGGCATGGCCGAAGCCGCCGTTTTTGCTGTCGAAAGTCTTCACCGCCACGTCGAGAATGGCGGCGATGGGGGCGGCGTCCAGCCGCGCCGCGGCGCCGGCGGCGGGCGGCGGCGTCTCCATGCTCGCCAGCGCCTGCACCACTCGCGCGGCGGATTCCTTCAGCTGTTCCGGCTGCTCCCGGTAGGCGTGGGCGATGCTCTCCAGCACGCGGGCAAAGCTGGGGCGGCCGCTGCCCTCGACGGACGGGAAATAGGTGCCGCCAAAGAAGGGTTCGCCGTCCGGCGTCAGAAACGCCGTCAGCGGCCAACCGCCCTGGCCGCAGAGCGCGGCGACGGCCAGTTGATAACGGGCATCCACGTCCGGCCGCTGATCGCGATCCACCTTGATGGCGACGAAATCGCGGTTGATCATCTCGGCGATGCGCGCATCTTCATAGCTCTCGCGGTCCATCACGTGGCACCAATGGCACCACACCGCGCCGATGTCCAGCAGAATGGGGCGGTTCTGTTCGCGCGCACGGGCAAATGCCGCCTCGCCCCAGCCGTGCCACTCCACGGGCTGATGCGCGGCGGCACGCAGATAGGCGCTGGAACTGGAGGCAAGACCGTTGGGCATATCAAAATTATGGGCCCGGTATCCGCAGGCTCGCCGCCGACCGCCAGGGAGTGGCCATGAAACGGCCGACCCCGCCCCCCGCAGCCGCCGGTCTGCTGCGCCGCGCCGCCGCGGGCAGCCCCGGGGATAGACCCTAGGGACAGGGGTTGAGACGGCCTAGAGCCCGCTATTTTGGCCAGGTTGCGCGGGCTGATGGATCGAATCAGCCCGTTTTTCCTGCTTTCGCGGACCATCGCACTGCGAAAGGCCAAGAAAAATGCGTAGTTTTCCATTTTTCCTGTGCATTTTTTAGGGCCGAGTACGATAGTAGGCGTAGGGAACCCCCCCGGTGGAATCCTCCAACGGGGGGTGGTTATTGTGAGCACTAAACATCCATCGGCCTGCGAACATTGTGGACAGCCGTTGAACTTGGCCGGCGTCGCTTCCCCACGCCTAGGCCTGGTTCCAATTGATTGCCCGCACTGCCAACACCATCATCTGCTGTCGCCCCGCGAGCTGGCGCAAGCGCGCCAGGAGATCCCGACGCTCCGCTATTCGCCCGCGCGGTTGGAAGGGTTTTGGTTGCAACTGCGGCGGTTTATCGCTAGCTAATCGCGTCTCGCGCCGGCAGCACCGCACTCCGTAGTGCAGTACTCCTCGTGTATATCCCGGCGGTAGTTCTCGCCGCCATCTCTCATCCAGCACCGGCGGTTCCCCGCGCATCCCCTGGTTCCTAGGGAATGTTCATGGCGCAAAACCACGCATGGGCCGTCAGCGTGGCCGCGGGCTTAGCCGCCGGAGTGGCGGCCACGGCCGCCATGGACGGGTACTGGGCGCTGATGGCCCGCTTTCGGCCGGACGAATCCAGCGGTGAACCCGCCACCAGCCGCATCGCCGGCGACCAGCTGCGCCGCTGCGACCTGACCGGCGCCACCACCTTGCCCGAGTACCTGCGCATCATCCGCGCCTACGCGCGCAGGCATCCCGGCGATGGCTGGATCACCGGCGGCGGCTGGTCGATGGAGGCGTTCCC
>DAHUYO010000013.1:0-21346 GCA_027315185.1 Acidobacteriota bacterium | reverse complement strand
CCCGCCAGCGCGGCGCGCCAAACCGCCGACAGTGCGTTGCATTGGACCTACGGCGGCGCCTGGGGCGCGGTTGCCGGCGTCGCGCGTCACGGCGGACTGCGCCTGGATGCCGGGTTCGGTCAGCTTCTGGGGGCGGCATTGGAACTGGGTGGGGATCAATATGGGCTGTACGCCTTGGGCTATGCTCGCCACCCGCGCGAGTATCGCGCCAGTACGCTGGCCAAGTCCTATGCCGCGCATGCCGTCTATGGTTTGGTGCTGTGGGCAGGGTTGGAAAGCGTCCACCGGCTGCGCCGCGGCAAAGCGCAGCGGGCAGGGAAATTGCCATGGGCGGCATAGGCCGTTGGCGGCCTCGACAGGTGGCCGTCGGCGTAGGCACTCCTATGCGAGCGTGGCGTGTACTGTGTCCCCGGCGGAATGGGGAAGGGCGCGAGAGACCATAGCCTCGCGAGGCGCGAGAAAACGAAAGCGCCGTGCGGCATGTGCCGCACGGCGCTTTTGCCTGCACTCCGCCGTCAGTTAGCGGCGATGGCCGTGGCCATGCCCGTTGCCGTGACCGCCATGGTTGCGGCCCCCACGGCCGCGGTTGCCGGGGTGACCACCCCGGCCGCCGCGCGCCTGGAAGTGCCGCTGCGGCGCTCCACGCCGCGCTTGGAAGCGTGGTTGCGGCCGCCGCCCTTGAAAGCGGCCTCCGTGAAACGCCGGCTGCGGCCGGCGGGCCCGGTAGGCAGGCCGGCCATGGTAAACAGGACGGCCGCGATAGGCGGGACGGCCACGATATACCGGTTGGCGATTCGGCGCGCGGCCGTTGAAGCGGTGCCATCCGCCACCTTGGCGTTGCACCTGGCGGCCGCGGAATGCCGGGCGGCCGTGGTTGAAGCGGGCCCAGTTGCCGCGGTTGGCCCGTGCCATGACCATGTGCCGCTGCTGGTCGCGAGTCGCCCAAAAGCGGCGTTCCCGCTGCGCCCGCAGATCCCCGGGGGTGGCCCAGGCGCGCACGCCATCGCGGCCGCCATTGAAGCTGACGCGCGAGTCATTGTGGAAATCCTCGCGGCGGTAGTAGACGTCGTGGAAGCGGCCGTCGAGATGATCCACGTCGCGGTTGTAGAAGAATCGGTCGCCGCGCCAATAGCCGCCATAGTAGCCGCGGCCGGGATAGCCGAAGCCATAATTGATGCCGCCGTAGAAGCCCACTTGCGGGCCCCAATAGCCGGCGTGCCAAACGTAAGCGCCACCGCCCCAGCCCCAATAGCCCGGCGTCCAGAGCAGGCCTGGCTCCGGCGGCAGAACCCAGGCGCCCGGCACCCAGTAATACCCGCCCTGACCCCAGGCCCAATAACCGGGCGTCCACAGGTATCCCGGCCCTGGGCAGACCGGCTGAGAATAGACCGGAATCGCCGGCGGGCCAAAATGGACGGAAATGCCAAAGCTGATTTGCGCCGACAAGGCGGTCGGAACCGCCGCCGGAATCACCATTAGCAATAACGCAAACCACAACCCACGGCTGAATCTGCGCATGGCGCCCTCCCTTGGGCTACAGCAAATCTGGATCGTGCATCCGGAGGGCCAAGCCGCATCCGGCGTAAATAGCTGAAAACACAGTGCAATCCATTAAATGAGCTGCTTTCTAATGGAGTCGTTGGCACCTTTTACCTCTTTTGAACGCCGGCAAGGAAGAATTTGCGTGGCGCGCGCCATTGCTTGGCGCGGGCCCCAGCCCCGCCTGCGGCGGGGCGTCCCGCTTACGCGCCGGCTGGGCCGGGGACCCCAGCCCGCCCCGGCCCAGCCGGTGCGTCGCTGGGAGCCGCGCCGCTTCGCCTGCCGGGGGCGGGCCGCCCTGCGGAATTTCCCGGCCTTTCCGCGCCTGCTTTGCTCCCCGAGCAAAAGGCGCGGCCCCCGCGTTAGGCCAGCCGCAGGTGCGGAATGGCGGCAAAATCCTCCGGCTGGAGCGTCCATAACGCCGCTTCTTGGCGGATGGCGCAGGCGGCGATGGCTACCGCCATGGCGCCGGTCTTGCCGGGCGGTATTTGTTTAAACAGCTCCGCCGCCAAGGCGGCATCTTCCGCGGCAAAAGGCAGGGCAGCGGCGGCGGGAAACAGCTCTTCTTGGCTGGCCAGTTCCTCCGCCGTGCGCGGGCCCAGCCGCCAATCGAACAGCACCAGCGCGGGCACGGCCATGCGCTCGCCGGCGGCGACGCGGCGCCGCAGTTCGGGCAGCAACGGTCGGGGGCCGGTCAGCGCCGCCAACATCACGGAGGTATCGAGAAGGATCATGGCCTATGCCCCGCCGGCGGCGCCGACGCCGCGGCGGGCCGCGCGCAAGCTGGCCAATTCCTCATCGAGCTGCTCTTGCGTGCGTGTCGGCGCGCGGCGCGCCATGCGATCCACGGCTGCCAACAGGCGGGCTTGCTCGGAATCCACCAACTGATCCGCCCGGGCTTCGTATTCCAGCACGGCTTCCCGCACCACGGCGCTTTTCGCCACGCCGAGACGGCGGGCAGTGCGCTCCAGCCGGGCGATGGTGGCGTCGTCAAGCGTGAAAGTGACCTTGAGCATGTGCGGACTCCGTCGCGGGAAATTAGCTCCGCGCCGTGGCCCGAATTCGGGTCCTGACCCAAGCCCGAGCTGGGCCACGATATGGCCATAGTAGCGGCACGACGGTCGGCCATCGGCCGGCAATCGCCGCCCGCTGTTTACCAGAAATGCCCACGCGCCGCCGCGCCGGCCGCGCGTTGGGCGGGCTCCTGCCCGGCGTCGCGTCGCCTTCGGGCGGCGGGCTTTAGACGCTACCCCTCGCGCTGGACCCGGCCGCGCGGAGCGCGACCGCACGCAAGCCGGAGGCATAACCCCACATGCGCGCCGCCGCAGGTGTGGCCGGGCCGTCCTTTCGCGGCGGCGCGGCTCCGCGGACCAAAGGCGCCCCCCGCGAACCGATTGCGCCGCGATCTCCGTCAGGACTACAATCCTGGCGCAATGGCCTCGCTCGTCTCGGTGCTGGGTTCGACGGACGCCCGCTCCATGCTGCGGCGCTGGCGGCGATCGCCGGGCTGGGCGCTGGCGGCGGTGCTGTCACTGGCGGTGGCCATCGGCGCCAACACCACAATCTTCAGCCTGGCTGACGCCGTGCTGCTGCGACCGCTGCCGTATCCGCAAGCGCAGCGGCTGGTGTCGGTGGCGTGGCAGGAACCGGGACGCTTCGGCGGCTCGCCTTCCTTGCAGGATCTACGCGCCTGGCGCGCTGACCACAACGTCTTTTCCGCCGTCGCCGGCTATGAATGGCAAATGCAGCAGGCGCTGATGGCGGCCAACGGTGGGCTGCGCCTCGCCGGCGGCGTGCAGGTGACGCTCGGGCTGCCTTCCATGCTTGGCGCGGAACCGCAAGCGGGCCGCGGCTTCCTGGCCTCCGATTTTGCCTCGGGAGCGGCGCCGGTGATGCTGATCGCGCCCGCCGTGGAGCGGCAATTCGGCCGCGCCGCGCAGATCGGCGGGGAACTCAACCTCGGCGGCCGGCGCTACCGCATCATCGGGATCCTGCCCCCGGGTTTCCAACTGCCCGATGGCCAGCAGCCGGATTATGTTCTGCCGCTGCCGCGCCCGGCGGTTCTGAGCAGCGTGAATGTCAGCACCGTCGCCCGGCTCGCGCCCGGCGCGACGCTGGCGCAAGCCAGGGCGGCAATGGCCGTGTATGCGGCTAGCCACGGGGGCCTGGCGGCGCGCCACCAGCGGGTCGAAGTCCTGCCGCTGCGCCAGGCGGTGACGCAAGATTCCCGACCGATGCTGCTGATGCTATGGGGCGCGGTAGGGCTGCTGTTTCTGATCGCCTGCGCCAACCTGGCCAGCTTGTTTTCCGCCCAAGCCACCGAACGGCGGCGAGAATGGGCGCTGGAAGGCGCGCTGGGCGCTACCCGCCGACGGATCGCCGCGGCGGCCATGGGAGAATGCCTCGCCGTTGGCGTGATGTCCGGCGCAAGCGGCGCGGCGCTGGGCTGGGCCGGGCTACGCGCCATTTGGGCCGCCGCGCCGCCATCGTTGCGCCGGTTGGCGAGCCCGGGTTTGACGGGCAACGGTATTGCTCTGAACGGCGCGGCGCTGGTGTATGCGGTGGGACTGGGCATTCTCGCCAGCTTGCTGTTCGGCATGGCGCCGGTGCTAGCGGCGCGCGATGCCGACCCGGCGCGGGAACTGCAATCCGGCGACGGCCATATCACCGGCGACCGGCGCGGCCGCCGCTTGCGCCGCGCGTTGGTCATCGCCGAATTCGCCTTGGCCCTACCGCTGGCGGTGGCCGGCGTGCTGCTGTTCCAGGGGCTGACACAACTGCGGCACACTCCCGCCGGCTTCAAACCGCGCCATCTGCTCGGGCTTCAGGTCTACCTGCCACCCAATGAATATCCACCGAAAAAGGCCGCCGCCTTCGTCCGCACCGCCGTGGAAAAGCTCGGCGCGCTTCCTGGCGTGGAATCGGCGGCGATGTTCAAGCCGCTGCCATTCTCCGGCATGGCGATGAGCATCAGCATCACCTGGTACAAGGGCAAAGGACCCAAACCCGGCGAGGCGTCCCCCGGCCGCGGCGAGCCCGCCGGTAAGACGCTCGCGATGGCGGCGATCAGCGCCGGCGCGCATGCGTTCCGCACGCTGGGCATTCACATCCTGCGCGGTCGCGGTTTTTTGCCCGGCGACGCACAAAGCCATGCGGCGATCGTGGACGAGCGGTTGGCGCGGGCGTATTGGCGCGGCAAGAACCCGGTCGGCGCAAAGCTGGGGCCGTTCCATGTGGTCGGCGTGGTGCGGCACGTCGAACTGACGCGAGTTGGCGAGAAGCCGCAGCTGGAATTGTTCGTGCCCGCGTCCGCGCCCATTCTGAGCCATTTCCCAATTCCCGGGTTCATTCTGCGCACGCGGCTGCCCGCCGCCGCGCTGAAGCTCGCCGCGGTGCGCGCGCTGCTGGCGATCAACCCGGCCCTACCGCCGCAGGCGGTGCATTCCCTGCGCCGCCAAATGTACGCCTCGCTCGCCGGGCCGCGTTTCCGGACGTTTCTGCTGGCGCTGTTCGCGGCCCTGGCGGCGCTGCTGGCGGCATTGGGAGTGCATGGGGTTTTGGCCTTCGCCGTGGCGCGGCGGCGGCGGGAGCTGGCGCTGCGGCGGGCATTGGGCGCCAGCGGCGGCGATGTCGCGGGCATCATCCTGCGCGAAGGCTTGGCGCTGGCCGCGGCGGGCCTGGGGTTGGGAATGCTGGCGACGGTGGGCCTGGAGCGGCTGATCGGCCATTCCATCTTCGGTCTGCCGCCGCTGCATTTTGGCGTGTCGGCCGCCGCGCTGATCGCCTTGGCATTGCTGGCGGTGGCCGGCGCTTACGCTTCGGCGCGCCGCGCGGCGCACGAGGAACCCTGGGCCGCCCTGCGGCGCGATTAAGCCGGGCAGGATTGGCCGGGCATTGCTGGGCCTGGGCCCGGACCCGGCCGCGCGGAGCGCGACCGCACGCAACCCAGCGGCATACCCCACGTGCAGCCGCGCGTCGGGTAGGGCTCCTGCCCTGCGGATCGTCGCCCTCCGGGCGGCGGAAACGGACAGACGGATGCCTGATTCCACGCGCCCGGCGCAGGCGAAAGGGAGCTTATCGGCCGGCGGCGCGCGGCAGCCACCGGGCCAGCGCCAGCAGCGCTACGCCCAGCAGGGTGAGGCCCAGTCCAAAGCCCGGGGTCCAGGAATAATGCACGGCGGCGCCCGCTGCGCCGGCGGGCACCGCCGGCAAAGCGGGGAATAGCCAGAGCGCCGAGCCGAGGCAGAATGCGGCCAGACCAACCCAGATGATGGCGGTGCGGCTGGGGGAGGTGGGACGGGACACGGCGGATGGGGCGAGGGAGAAGACGGGAGAATCTTGGTGGACGTGAGGGGGATCGAACCCCTGACCTCCGCGTTGCGAACGCGGCGCTCTCCCAGCTGAGCTACACGCCCCGGGAAAAATGGCCCCGCGAAACAGGAAAGCAGGGCTCGGACCCTAGTTTAGCAGGAGCCGCCGGAACCAGGCCCGCCGGCGACCTCCGCACCCGGCGACGGCGCGCCGCGCGCCCGGCGAACGACGACGGCATGGCGACCGCGGCGGGCCCGCGGCTTACAGCAGCTTGTCGCGACCCTGCTTTTCCAGTTCGGCGACCAGGCGGCCGACCTTTTGCGCCTGCGCGCGCGGCACGATCAACAACGCATCCTGCGTTTCCACCACGACCAAATCCTTCACGCCAATCAACGCCACCGTTTTGCCCGGCGCTTGCACGAAATTGTTGACCGCATCCAGTTCGACGACGTGGCCGCCTTGGGTGACGGTGCCGCCCCCTGGCGCCAACTCGTCGTAAAGCGCCGCCCAGCTTCCCAGGTCATTCCAGCCCATGCCGCCGGCGGGCAGGCAGACCAGGCCGCGGGCTTTTTCCAGCACGCCGTAATCAATCGAGATGTTTTGGCAGCCGGGATACCAGCGCTCCAGCGCGGCGGTGAACTTGGAGCGCGGCGCCTCGGCGACGCGGCGCAGGCGCTCGGAAATCTCCGGCAGATGCTCGGCGAGGGCCTCCAAGATAGCCGAGGCCCGCCAGATGAAGATACCGGCGTTCCAATAGTAATTGCCCGCGGCGACAAACTCCCGGGCATGGGGCAGATCGGGCTTTTCGACAAACCGCCGTACCCGGTACACCGGCGGCGGTTCGCGCCGGTGGGGCTCCTCCACCACCTCGATATAGCCGTAACCAGTCTCCGGACGCGAGGGAGGAATGCCGAGCACCACCAAACGCCCCGGCCGCCGCGCCTCGCCGATGCCATTGCGGATGATGGTTTGGAACTTTTGCGGGTGCTCGATGACGTGATCGGCCGGAAAAACCCCCATCGGCACGTCGCCGCGAGTGCGCAAAATCAGTTCCGCGCCGAGCGCGATGGCGGCGGCCGTATTCCGTCCCACGGGTTCGGCAATGACCTGCTGGGCGGGCACCCGAGGGGATTGGCGCAGCACCGAACTGCGTAGCTCCCGGCTGGTGATGATCCAGGTGTTTTCGGGCTTGGCCAAAGGGGACAGGCGAGCGAGGGTCTGCTCCAGCATGGTCCCCTCGCCGACGATATTCAGCACCTGTTTGGCCGCATGGCGGCGGCTGCGAGGCCAGAAACGAGTGCCGCGGCCGCCGGCCAAGATCACCGCACAGAACTCTTCCGATTTGGCGGGGGGCTTGGACATTAATTCGGCAGAATAGCAGGAATCTCCACTACTTCAGACGAAAAAGGCGCTTCCGGGGCTGTCCATTTGGTGCCCGGGGTGCGGCTCTAAATAGCGGTGAAGGGACGACCCGGCGTGCATCGTGCGGCGCCCCCCATCAGGGAAGCGTGGGCATGGGCCGGCCGGGCGGCGGCATGGCGCAGGTCCCAGCGCGGTTGCGCCGCGCAGCCCGTTTGGCGCCGGGAGGCGCTGGGTACGCCACGCTCCGTGCTGGCGCTGCGACGCGGCGGGCTCAAGCCCGCCGCCACACCGGCTAAAGCCCATTCCAAGGGACGGGAGGGATGACCGCACCAGGGCGCACCACCCGGACGGGCCGATGAGGACGCCCGGGTTAGATGTGCCGCCGCGGTGTGAGCAGGATTGGCGCGGGCCGGGGGCGATAATTGGGGCTAGCCATATGCCGGACCTCCCGACTTCGTCTGCATCCGCAGCTCCTGATGCCTCCCCGCCGCCCGATCCCGCCGCCGCGCGGGCTTATGCCCGAGCCCATCTGCGCTTGAGTCTGGCCGGCACCGGCGTGGATCTAGCGGCGCTGGCGGTTTTTGTATTTTCCGGCGCCAGCCTGGCGCTGGCAGATGGTCTGGGGCGGTGGCCCTGGGCGGATTGGACCCGGCACTCGCCGTGGCTCCTGATCCTGGCCTACACATTTCTGTTCGGAGCCGGGCTCAAATTGCTGGGGCTACCCTTCTCCCTGGCCTCGCGCCGTTTGGAGAATCGCTTTGGATTGAACCGGCAGGGCTGGCGAGGATGGTGGGGCGACCAAGCCAAGGGCCTGGCGCTGGAGGCGGGCTTGGGCCTGTTAGCGGTGGAGCTGGTCTACGCGTTGTTGCGGACCGCGCCGGCGCTGTGGTGGCTGTGGGCGTGGGCGGGCTTTCTGGCGTTCGTGGTGTTGATGGCGCAGTTGGCGCCGGTGCTGTTGTTCCCGCTGTTTTATCGCTTCCGGCCGCTGTCGCCGGACGATCCCGCCGAGGCCGAACTGATCACCCGGCTGGAGGCGCTCTGCGCCCGGGCGAAGACGCGGGTGCGCGGCGTCTACGAGTGGAAGCTGGGGGACAAAACCAGCAAGGCGAATGCGGCCTTGGCCGGCTGGGGGGCAACACGGCGGATTCTGGTTAGCGATACGCTGCTGGGCGACGCCCCGGCCGAGGAAATCGAGGCGGTGCTGGCGCATGAACTCGGGCACCATGTCCATCACCACGTTTGGCAGGGGCTGGCGGTGCAGTCGGGATTAAGCGTCTTCGGGTTCTGGGTGGCCAATCGCGTGTTGCTGGACCTGGCGCAACGTTTACATTTGTCGGGAGTGGCGGATGTTGCCGGCCTGCCACTGTTGCTGCTGGTGGCGGCGGTGCTGGGCGTGCTGCTGTTGCCGCTGGGCAACGCCTTTTCCCGCCACATGGAACGGCAAGCGGACGATTATTCGTTCATGGCCATGGGCCGGCCGGAGCCGCTGATTGCTGGGCTGGAGCGCCTGGCGCGGCGGAATCTAGCCGAGGTGGAACCGCCGCGCTGGAAGGAGATTCTGTTCTACTCCCACCCCGCCATCGCCACCCGCATCCGCCGCGCCCGGGCGGTGCAGACGGCCGCCGGGTCCTAGGGGTAGCGCGGCGGACTGGCGCGTGCCCCCAGCGCGGTTGCGCCGGCAGAGGGCTGCCGGCGGCTCCGCTGGGCAGCCGGGGACGACTACTCTATTGGCGCGCTCGGCGCGGAGAAAGTGGGATGGGCGTCCTCGCCTCTCGGATTTGCCGGCCGGGGCCGGACGGCAAGTGTTCAGCCGGCCGGCAGGTCCAACTCTCGCCAGGCGGCGTCGAAGCGCTCTAGATAAACGTCGCGTTCGGCGGCGGCTAGGAACGAGCCGCGGAAGCCGTTGCGGAGGGCCCGGCGCAGGGACGGCCAGGGCAGGGCCAGATTGTCGTGACAATTGTAGATTTCTTTCAGCAATGAGCTGCCGAAGATGCCGGGATCGTCACTGCCCGGGCTCCACTTAGTGCTACTGCTGTCGAATATCTGCACCGGATGGGCCGTGGACGGCAACCAGCAGCGCGTCTTTTGATTCGATATTGTACAAATGTCGAGATATACATCCGCCGCCGCCAACCGCGCGAGCAAATTCGCATCCTGGGCGGCGGCCAGACCATGGCCGATGCGGCGGACTTGCAGCTGGTCGAGCGCCGCCCGCACCGACTCCGGCCCGGCGGTTTCCCCGGCGTGGGCGGTGCCGCCGATGCCCGCCGCGCGGGCACGGGTATAAACGCCGGCGAACCATTCCGCCGGGCCGCCGATCTCATCCCCGCCGATACCGATGGCCACCACCGGACCACTGGCGCGGCGCAAGATCGCCTCATCCAGAACGCGGCCGGCGGCTTCGGCGCCGAACTGGCGCACGGCATCAAAAATCCACGCCAGCCGCAGGCCGTGGCGCGCCTCCGCCTGGCGGCGCGCGGCCTCGATCGCCTCCCACACCGGCGCAACCGCCATCCGTTTCCAGTGCAGGATGCCGATGGAGACAAAAACCTCGGCGTAGACGATGCCTTGGGCCGCCAGCCGGCGAGCCATTTGCTCCACCGCCCAGGCGTAATCCTCCGGGGCGATCAAATGCTGGCTGGCGGTCTTGATGGCCTGGATGAAGCCGGGAAAATCGGAAAACGTGTACAGGCGGCGGCAGGCGGCGAGATCGCGCAAGCCGAAGGGGAAGTCATGGCGCTGGGAAAGCGCCAAAAGATCGGCGGGGTTGAGCACGCCTTCCAGGTGCAGGTGCAGTTCCGCCTTGGGCAGCAGCCGCAGGCGGCGGCGCAGATCGCGGTCCATCGGAGCCATCGCGGCGATTATGCCAGCGGCGGGGTAATCCGCCCCGCCCACTCCGGCGCCAGGCGGAGGAAATGGGGGAGGTTAAAGGTCCAAATGCGATCACAGCCCGCCATCTCCGCGGCGCACAGGTGCAGGGCGTCATAGACAGCGCCGCCGGGCCAACCGCCCCGGGCGCAGAGTTGGACCGCCCGCATATATTGATCCGCACCCATCGGCAGCACGGTCAGACCACTGGCGCGCTGGCGCTGGAGGATTTGCTCGGCTTCCACGGGCAACACTCGAGGTGAAAACGGCGTGGCGGTCAAAGCAGAATATGCCTCCGCTAGTGCGTGGGCGCAGATCACGGCCTCCGATCCGCTGCCACGCAGGCGCCCAACCGCCGCGGCACTGACGGCATGATGGGGGTGCTGGGTCAGCGCCGCGGCCACCATGACGTTGGTGTCAATCAGGATCTTCACGGCCCAACATGGCTCGGATCCGCCGCTCTCGATCGTCGTCAATCAGGCGGTTCCAATCGTAGCCAGGCGGGAGTTGGCCGTCATGCACCAGGAGCCCATCTTCCTCGTGCAGGGTGGCGCGACCTTCGGGCAGCCGTAGCACGAGGGCGTCGGCTCGATCTTCACACTCGAGTTCCGTGCCGGCGGTAAGGCCCAGGCGGTCGCGGATGGCCTTGGGCACGACAATGCGCCCGGCCTTGTCAATGCTGACCTTCATCGCTCCCCTTCGTGGCCGCGCTGCGTCCTCGCCCGGAGCGCCGCCCAAAATGCCATTCCATTTTACCATTTGCCATTTTTAATGGCATTTGGCGGGAGCAGGGCACCCCAAGGAGCCGGCGGCAACCCGAGCGGCCGTCGGCGCATCTGCCTCTGCCTGACAAAGAGAATCATCCATTGCCTAGCGCCCCTGTGGGTGGGGGCGCTTTTTTTTTGCGCGGCTAGGCTCGGCCGCGGCCGGCCAAAGTTGATTACGGCCGTTGCGGGACGGCGGTGACTAAGATTTGATACCGGTCGTTGCTGGTCACATCGTCCATCATAGCCAGTGTCATCGTGGCGCCTGGGACGATGCCGACCGTGGTGTCTGCGGAGAACCCCTTGGTCACGGGATTATTAACCAGCGGATTGCCCGCTCCGTTGCCCGCTGGCCTTGCGCCGACTGTGCTGAGGCTCACGTGCGTGTGGAGCACCGCGCCGCGCGAGCCGACTAATATCCGTGCGGTGATGAGCACACCGACCTGAATGTATTGAACATCACCGGTGGCGACCCCGGTGATTATTGGCACGTGATTCCCCACGCGGAGGGTGGCCTCGCTGCTGCCCTCGCGCGCCAGCAGTTCATAGTGGCGCGCATTAATGACCCTGCCGCCGCGAAGCTGCCTGACGGTGTAATCCAACCGGTAGACCGTGTGCGGCGTTGGCTGGGGGGTGGGCGCGGGGTTCGGCTTCTGGGCCGCAGCGGGCAAGGCGAGGGCGGCGGCCAGAAATAACGGCGCGCAGGCGGCGACAGCCATTCGGGCGCGGGATTGGCGTGGGGACGGGTTCATGTTGGCTCCTATCGTGGTTCCTATCGCGGCTTCTATTAACGGGCGCCGGCCCTGCGAGGCGTGGTGGCAATCATGGTTCGGTCTTCTCCGCGCTGCTGAGAAAATGCTCGGCGCTGGAGGGCAGTTGCGCGGGGCCGCGCTGAGCTCCGCCCAGCGCCGGCCATTTCCATTTGGGCTTGGGGAAGGTCAGCGCGGCCCGAACGACGCGGGGCGGCGCGGTGGCGATGAAGTTCAATAGCGCCTGCTCCTGCGGCGAAGGCGGGGCGGGCGAGGGAAAGACGGCGGGCCAATGGTGCTGGGGCGGGGTGATATGGGCCAAGCGAGCGTGCCGCAGGGCCGCGGCATGAAGCCGGCGGCGCGATAGCGGCTCGGAAGGCGCGGACGGCCGCAACTGGGCCAACTGATTTAGCCGCGGCGCGGCAACAGGGCCGGCCGCTGCATGGCGGCGCAGCAGCGCCCGCGCATGGGCGGCGCCTGGCGCGGCGGACGCAGGGCGCGGCGGGGCCGGCGGCTGGCCTGGGAGCAAGAGCCAGAATGCGGCGGCTAACGCCAAAACCGCGGCTGCCGCCGCCGCACCCGCGAGCCGCGATGCGCGCGGTGTTTGCAGCCACGCCCGCCACCGCAGGCGCCGTAGCGGCAACGCGGCGCCAGCGGCGTCCGCCGCCACGGCGGCGGCGATGCGCTCGGCCAGCGCCGCGTCCGGCGGCGGCGCCTGTGCATCCAGGGCTTGGGCCAGCAAATGGTCGAATTCCCGCGGGTTCATCGGTTACTCCCCGGTTCGTGGGTTGGTTTCTCGGTCGCCTTCTCTTCCCTTAACAGCTTTGCCCGCAGCGTTTGGCGCGCCCGCATCAGGCGGCGGCGGACGGCGGCGGACGAAATGCCCAGGATCGCCGCGATCTCGGCGTTTTCGAATTCGCGCAGGCCGGCGAGTTGAAGCGGATGGCGCAGCGCGGGGGGCAGAGCGGCGATCAGGACCTGCAGCCGCGCCAACTGTTCCTGGGCGGCGAGATGGCGTTCCGCGCCAGGCGCGGCGGAGGGAGCGTCGGCACGCAGCGGCCCAGTGAGTGCCGCGCGGGCTTGCACCCGCCGCCGATCCAACGCCAATCGCCAAGCGACGCGGGCCAGCCAAGCGGCGGGGCGGTCGAGCCGGCGCCAGCGCTCCCGGCGCCAGGCGCGCAGAAACGCATCCTGCGCCACCTCCTCTGCGGCAGCGGCATCGCGCAGCACCAAATAGGCCACGCGGTAAGCGACCAGGGTATGGGCGGCGACGAAATCGGCAAAGGCCGGCGCCGCGGCCGCCACCGCAGCGGGCTGCGCGGCGGCGGTCCGATTCGCCGCCGCCACGGCCGCCCCGCTCATCGCTTGACCGGGCGGCTCGCTGCCGGCGTGTGCGCCGCCGGCATGAGGTCCACTCACGGACGCGCCGCCTGCGGGCGCCGCGGCGGCGGGAGTGCGGCTAATTGGTCGCCCTCCCGCGGATATGCGGCGCAACGCCATTTCGCCTTCCGCGCACATGATTGCGTCTCTCGCCGGGCCTTTCATTGCAATAAGACCCCACAACACCGGCAAACGTTCATGAAAATTTCATGGTCAGCCGAGGGAAGAATGGCCGACAATCCAGGCGGAGCCTACCCGAGCCCATGATGAAACCAAACGCCTTCGGATGGCGCGGCGCAGGGATCGCCGCCGTTTGCCTCATTACATTGTCTGGCGCGGGGCCCAGCCCCGCCGCTGGCGGGGCGTCCCGCTTAGCGCGGGCGGCGCTGGGGACCCCGTTCGCCCCAGCCCCCGCCCGCGCAGTGTTTTCCGTTCCCGGCAGCGCGACGCAGCGGCAAAAAGTAATTCACCTGCCCTCCGACCAACTGCTGATGCTGCCGGTGCCGGGACATCCGCGGATGACGAACAGCTTTCCCACCGCCATCGCCCTCAGCCCCAACGGGCGCTACGCGGCGGTTCTGGACAACGGCTTCGGCACGCGGCAGACGGCGGGGCGGGAATCCATCGCCGTGCTGGACCTGGCCACGGGCCGGATGCACGACTACGCCGACCACCGGTTGGCGGCGCATTACCGGCAGACGTATTTTCTGGGACTGGCGTTTGGGCCCGGCGGCCGCCATCTTTACGCCTCGCTGGCGTCGCGCACGGATCCGCTGGGACGGCGGCGCGGGGATTTGGGCAATGGGATTTTGATCTACCGTTTCCGCAATGGCTGGCTGACGCCCGACCGCTTTCTGCCCATTCCGCTGCAACGCCTGGCGCCGGGCCATGTGACCACGGGCATGGGCCGGGAAGTGCCCGCCGGCGAGGCGCTGCCCTTTCCGGCCGGGCTGGCGGTCTTCCGCGCCGATGGCGTCACGCGCATCTTGGTCGCCAATAACTATTCCGACAATGCGGTGCTGATGGACGCCGCCGGCGGGCGCATCCTGCGGCGCTTCGACCTCAGCCTCCCTCTCCACGTCTCCCGCACCGTCCCGGCGGTGTTTCCCTACGGCGTGGCGGTCAGCCGCGATGGGCGAACCGGGTATTGCAGCCTGTGGAATGGTTCCGAAGTGGCGGTGCTGAATCTGGTGAATGGCCGGGTGGAGGCCAAGATCCCGCTGCTGAAGCCACAGTCGCCGGTCGCGCCCGGCTCCCATCCCACGGAGATGCTGCTCAGCCCCGGCGGGCGGCGGCTGTACGTCACCTTGTCGAATCGGGATCGAGTCGCCGTCATCAACACCTCGACGCGGCAGGTGGAAGCCTGGCTGGTGACCCGCCTGCCGGGACAGCAATATGGCGGCGGCACGCCCGATGGCCTGGCGCAGACGCCGGATGGCAAGACGGTGTTCGTGGCCAACGCCGGCACCGACTCCATCGCGGTGTTCCGGCTGGCGGCGCCGCCGCGGGGCGCGGTGCGGGCGGCGGGCTTCATTCCCACCGAATGGTATCCGACGGCGGTGGCGGTCAGCCGCGGGCAGTTACTGATCGCCTCGGGCAAAAGCACCGGCACCGGGCCCAATGATATTTACCCGCGCCATTTGACGCGCGGCAGCCGGCCGCGGCTGGGCTATCCCTACATCGCTTCGCTGGTGCACGGCAGCATCGCGCACGCGCCCATCGCCGGACTGTTGCGCCGCCTGCCGCGACTGACGCGGCAAGTCGAAGCCAGCAATCTGATGAACGGCCGCCTGCCGCGCCTGCCTTTCCGCGCCGGTCACAATCCCATCCGCCACGTCATCTACATCATCAAGGAAAACCGCACCTACGATCAGATCCTCGGCGACCTGGGCGTCGGCAATGGCGATCCCAAGCTGGCGTTCTACGGCAAACAGATCACGCCCAATGAGCACAAGCTGGCGCTCCAGTTCGGCGTGCTGGACAACTTCTACGACAGCGGCGAAGTCAGCGGCGACGGCCATGAATGGTCCACCGCCGCCATCACCACCGATTACAACGAAAAGACCTGGGAGGTCGGCTACCGCAACAGCCAGCGCAGTTACGACTATGAAGGCGTGGTGGCGGGCGGCATCCCGTTGCTGGAAGGCATTCCCAACGTGGACAACCCGGCGACGGGGTTCATCTGGTCGGACGTGGCGCGGCACGGGCTCAGCCACCGCAACTACGGCGAGTACGTGGTCAGTGAATGGTGCGACCAGAAATCCGGGCGCACGACGCGGATGAGCGGGCTGCCGCCGGGCTGCACGCGGCGCTGGATTCGCCCTGGGCAGCCAGTGCCGGCGCGGTACGGCGGCGGCCGCAGCCCGTGGCCGTGGAAGGTGCCGGTGCTGCGCAAGGACGTGGCGTCCACGCCGGCGCTGGTGGGGCATTTCGATCCCCATGCCGCCGACTTCCGCCTGACCTTCCCCGACCAATGGCGGGCGGATGAGTTTCTGCGCGAGTTCCGGCGGTATGTCGCCGACCGCCGTTCCGGCCACGGGCCGCGGCTGCCGCGCTTCATCATCCTGCGGCTACCGAACGACCACACCATGGGCACCTATCCTGGCGGGCCAAAGCCCGAGGCGTCAGTGGCGGACAACGATTTGGCGGTGGGGCGCGTGGTGCAGGCGGTATCGGAAAGCCCCTACTGGAACGACACGGCGTTTTTCATATTGGAAGACGACGCGCAAGACGGCGCCGACCACGTGGACTGCCACCGCAGCATTTGCCTGGTGATCAGCAAATATTCTCCCGGGTCGCCGCAACATCCCTACATTGACCACCACTTCTACACCACGGTGAACGTGGTGCGGACGATCGAGGTTTTGCTGGGCCTGCCGCCGATGAACCACAACGATGCGCGGGCGGCGGTGATGGCGGGCCTGTTTACCGGCCGCGGCGACCAGCCGGCCTATCATGCCGATACCCGCAACCAGCGGAACCGGCTGATCTACGCAGCCAACCCGCCCAACGCGCCGGGGGCGCAAGCGTCCTTGCACATGAACTGGACGCACGCCGACGCCAATCCGGCGCAGGCGCTCAATCGCATTTTGTGGCGGGAGCGGATGGGCAACGTGCCCATGCCCAAACCGAAGTACACAGTGCCGGGGTTGGATGCGCCGGCCTGGGCGCCGGCGGAGCGGTAAGGCGGAAAGCGGGGCACAACCCTGCCGCGTCACGTCATCGCACGCGGCGCGGCTGCGGCGGCGTGTCCGGGACGACGGCGTGGTTTAGGGCTCGATGTCGCCGCGCCGTGCATCGGCGGAGTGGACCGGCGGGCGAGGAGCGCCTTCATTGCCCTGGGCGGCCGGGAGCATAGACAGGCTGGAACGGCTGTTCTACCTGCATTGCGCCGAGGGGGGGAAATCGGGGGCACGACTGCCGCCGCGCGGCCCACCAACGACCTCAGTTGGCGGCGGAGGCGGACAAGCCGGCGCCGATGCGGATCAGTTCGCGTTCCGCCACGCGCGCCAGCAGGCGCAGCAGCGCCGTGGCGCTGGCGTCAAAATGTCCGGCCACGGGATCCGAGAGCAACACCAACAGCGGTTGCGGCGCCGCGGCCACCTGCGCGCCGATGATTTCGACGGCCACGCCCGGCGGTTCCCAGTTCATCGCCGCCAACTGCGCCGGCGACGGCGCGGCAAGATGGAAGCTGCCCTGCTCGGCCAGGGGCTGGGCCCAATGCCAGGGCAGCGCCAGCGGGCCATGCCCGCCCCACGGCCGCAGCCAGGTTCCCGCCCGGCGGGCCACGGCCGGCGCCGCGGTCGCCAAGCCCGCCACGCCACCGTTCGCCCAGGCGCCGCCATTGGGCGTAAGCGCGGCGAAAAGATCGTAGACGGCGACATAGCGCGCGCCCGCTCCGCCACGGGCGCCGGAGCGCAGCGCCTCCACCACTTGCCGGCGCGAGGCCGCGTCCAGCATGCTTTGCACCGCCGCCACCAGCGCCGCCGGGTTTTCGCCATCGTGCGGCTGCTGCACATAGAATTTCAGCAACAAGGCGCGGGACGAATGCACGCCCGCCTTTTGGTAGATGGTCTTGACGTAATCCTTCACGGTGTTGACCGTGAGGCGCAGCTGCGACGCAATGTCTTTGACCGACTGCGCTTGGAGCAGGCCCTCGATGATGTCCTGCTCGCGCGGCGAAAACCGTTCCCAAGGTCCAAAGTTCCGGAGTGAGTGAGTCGGCATTGGTTCCCCGTTCCTTTCGATGGGTACAGCGTTCACCTTAGGGTAAATGCTGGCATTGGGTAAGCCCCCATCCGGGTGAGTGCCACAAGACTAATTGCGCCAATCGCATCGCGGAGTTCCCGAGAGCCTAGGACGGTTCCAGCCGACGCCCTAAGGCGTCTGGCCAAGGCCCTGCCCCCGCAGCCACTGCAAGGCGGCGCGCCGGACCGCCGCATCGCCGCCGAAGCCCGGCAGCCAATGCACGCGCGGATCGCGGCGAAACCAGGTGAACTGGCGCTTGGCATAGTGGCGCTGCTCCGCCTGCGCCTCGGCCAGGGCGGCGGCCGGATCCGCGCCGCGCAGAATGTCCACCGCCTGCTTATAGCCATGAGCGGCAAAGACGGGTAAATCGCCGGAATAGATTTGGAGTAATGCCTGAGTCTCGGGGACGATACCGGTCTGGCCGGGCGGGGGAGCAAACATCGCCTGGGCGCGGAGGTCAATGCGGCGGTAAAGCTCGGCGCGGGGCGGGGCCAGACCGAGCAGGAGCGGCCGAACGCCGGTAAACGCCTCGGGCGGATGCTCCGCCCACCAGCGGCTGATGGGCTGGCCGGTCAGCAGGCGCACTTCCAAGGCGCGTATCGTGCGCGCCGCATCGCGCGGCGCGATGCCGGCGGCGGCGGCGGCATCCAGCCGGCGCAAGATGGCGTGCAGGGCCGCGGGGTCGCGGCGGGCGACGCGGTCCCGCAGGCGGCGGCGAAGCTGGGCCTGGGCCGTCGGGTCCAACGGCGGGGCGGAAAACAAGCCGTCCAGCAACGCGCGGAGATAGAAGCCCGTGCCGCCCACCAAGACCACTAGCCGGCCGCGGGCCAGGATGGCGCGGATGCGGAAGCGGGCCTGGCGGCTGTATTCGCCCGCGGTGAGCGGCCGCCGCGGGTCACATTCGGCGATGAAGTGATGCGGCACGCGGGCCAGTTCCGCCGCCGTGGGCTGGGCGGCGCCGATGACAAAGCCGCGGTACAACTGCATCGAATCGAAGCTGACGATCTCCCCGCCGAGGGCCTCGGCCAACGCCAGCGCCAGCGCCGTCTTGCCGCTGGCCGTGGGCCCGGCGATCACCACCGCCGGCGGCGCATCGGCGGCGGGCGGTCCGCCGGCGAGCGCGGCAGCGCCCATGGTTGCCCGCAGGGGCGGCGTGGCGGAATCGTTCCCCGGCGTGGCATTGGGAGCGCCGGGAGGGGCGGCGCCGGGAGGGAGCGTAATCGCGGACCGGCCGCGCGCACCGTGCCGCGCCTGGCTCCCGGTGGGAGGGGGAGCGGCGGATTCAGCCGGCGGCGTGTTAGCGCCGCAAGATCGTGTCATACGGATCAATCATCACCCGCGGCGGCGTCCCTTGCGGCGGCGTCCCCGGAGCCGCTGCCGGCGGCAGCGGGAGCTGAAATTCGGTGCTGGCGCCCTGACTGATGACCGTACCGAGATAGCGCGGGGCGCATGGCTGGCGCGCGGCGCAGTGCCCGGGCAGATACAGCGGAACGGGCATGGTGAAGGTGAGCGGAACCCGGCTTTGCAGCAGCATTCCCTCCAGCGCCCAGCGGGAGCCGCGCTGCCGCGACCGCGGCAGGCGCACCACGTGCAGTTGGGTCACGCGATAGCGCGGAATCCCCGTTCCATCCACCCATTCCCGGAAAAACCACTCCCAGCCGCCGTGCGGGCCGAGCTTCGCCAGCCGCGGCGGCACAAAGCGGGCAGCCACGCGGGCAAGGTCCGCAGTGCCGGCAGCGCGTCCCTGGTAGGCGCGGCGGAAGGCGCGCAGAAAGGCGAAAAAGCGCGCGTCGGCGGGCGGCGGCGGCGGCGGCGCGGCGGTGGTGGCGGGCAGCGGCGCCCGAGGCGGATAGCTGGGCCCCGCCGCCTCCACGCGAGGCCGCGGGCCGCCGGCTGGGGATGGAACGGCGAGGGTGGCAGGCGTCACGCGGCTTCGCGCCCCGGCGCCGGAAGCAGCCATCGGCTGGCGCGGGCCGCGGCGCGGCTGCGCCGAATTCCCCGTTTGGCGCGTGGGCGGGACGTCCCGCCGCCGGCGGGACGGGGGCGGCACACCTGCGGCGGCCTGCCGGGCGCGCCCGTCCGCGGCGGCCGGCGGCAGCGGGGCGTTCGGCGGCGGACCGCTGCGCATCAGCTCGCGCAGCATGTGCATCACCCAAGCGCCCTTGTCATAAACCAGGACGTCGTAGGCGTGGGGAAAGCGCTCGGAATCCAGCCGGATGCCCAGGGACAATGGCCCGGCGGAGTCCATGTCTTGGCCGGCGGCGTTCTTACGCAACAATTGCCGGCGATCGTAGGCCAGCACGCGGGACAGCGCCCCGGCCTGAAATTGCGCATTGACATCCAGCAGGGCCGCGTAGCTGGCCAGCGCCTCGCAGAGCCATTGATCGTGATAGCTCCTCCACGCCACCTCATTGCCCCACCATTGATGGGCGATCTCATGCGGGCGCATCAGCGGATACAGAGCCTGCGCTTGCGGCGGCAGATGCCGGTCTTCCATCTGCGCGGGAGTAAGAAAGCTGTCGCGGGCCAAGTAAATCAGGCCCGGCCAGCCCTGGCCCAGCGGAAACGGCAGCTCGGTCAGCGCCAGGCGGGGAAAGGGGAACGGGCCGAAGCGCTGCTCATAGAACTCCACGGTCCAGGCGCTGGCGCGGGCGAGATCGGCCAACCGCGCCCGCGTCACCGTGTTGGGAGCGGCGAAGACCTGGATGGGGATCGGGCCTTGGGGCGAGGAGGCGGTGGCCGCCGCCATCTCGAAGTGGCCGAAGTTGAACCCCGCCAGATCCGAGGGCCGGCGGGAAATCCAGTGCGAAATCCGCTCGCCGGGTGGGGGCGTGTCCGCCGCGGGCGCCCGCCGGCCGGTGGCCAGCAAGGTCAGCCCGGCGGGATAAATAAAAGTCAGGTCGTGCGGCGCGGGCTGCATGGTGCGGTTGGGATACCAATCCATGCGGTTTTCCAAACCATATAGACCGGTGAACGTGGCGACGATGATGTGCCCGGCATAACGGAAGTGCAGCGTATAGATTTGTCCGGCTGCCAGCGGCCGCTTCAAGATGACCGCCACCACCGGTTCCGCGGCGGAGCGTTCCCCGCCCGCCGCCGCCGCGCCGGGCCCGCGCAGAACCCCGTTCTGGATGAACAAAAGCGGCTGGCCGGCGGCGTTGGTCACGCGGGAGAGAGCCAAACGGGGATCGAGCGAGAAGGTCACCACCCGGTCACCGCTGAGGCGGGCGCGAAAGCGCACCGCCGCCCGCCCGCGCAGTCCGAGTCCCGGCCCGATGCGGGTGCGCACGTGATAACCCAAAACACGCAGATCAGGACCCGGATACGGCGTCGCGCCCGGCTGCCGGGCGCCGAGCCGGGCGGAGCGCATGGGAAAACTGGCCCAGACGTTTTCATAGGCGCGGCGCCCGGGATGGCGCTCGCCGGTGGCGAAGCCGGAGGCGGCGATTTCGATCTGCTCCCGCCGCGAACGGTCCACCAGCACGTCAAAGTCGCCGAGGCGATCGCCGGCGATGCGCGCATAGAAATACGGCGTGCGATCGTGGTTCAAAAACTCCGCCAGCAAGCGCAGAGCCTGCGCCTGGTTGAGGGCGGCGACGGTGGCGCGCCAATGCGCGGCGAAGCGCCGCCCCGTGGGTTCCGCGGGCAATAGTTGCGCCAAGTCGGCGGCGTTCAGGCGCAGCGCGCCATCGCTATAGCGGAAATAGGCCGAGGAGAACGTCTCATTCAGAAACGGAGCGCCGGTGAAGTTGGCCATCGAGAGGCGGTCGGCGCGGCTGGGTGGCAATACGAAGATCTGGCCTTGGCCGACGAATACCGCGCCGGTCTCTCGGCCCCGCACCGGGGCCAAGAGGCCCAAAGTGCCGTGTTCCAAATTGATTGCGACATCCTCGTCATCAATTTGCAGCCCATCCACCCGATAGACCCGGCGCGGTGAAATCCGCGTGTCCAGGATGCGCTTGTACAGAGCGGCAGTCGGGCTGGCGACCGCCGCGGGCCTGGCGGCCGCGGCCGGGGCCGGGGTCGGCATCATTGCCCGGGTGCCGCTCGCCTCCGGGCTGCTGTCCGGCCGGTACACCCGGGACACCGCGTTCGCGGCCGGCGACCACCGGTCCTACAACCGGC
>DAHUYO010000139.1 GCA_027315185.1 Acidobacteriota bacterium | reverse complement strand
AGCTGTATCAGAAAAAGGGGACCGCTCACGAAGCTGAAATCATATCCAGCCCCGTGCGGTTTCAGGGGAGCAGGTCAGTTGGCGGTCATCATGAGCGTGCCATCCGCGAAACCTTCATAGATGACATCCGCCGAGGACGGCGCGGCGGCGACGGCGGTGACCGTGTTGGTCACGGGGCCGCAGTAATTGGATGTCGAATCCTGAGGGCCCAGCGCCGCCCAACCGGCGCCGGGCGCGGTGGGATCCGCCGGGCCTTCCCAGATGCGGTCGGTGCCCAGCAGAACCTGCGTGGGATCGCTGGGATCGAGCTCGTAAGGTACGTAGAAGCTCGAAGGATCCGTGATCGTGCTGCTGGTCACCACGGGATTGAAGGTGCCGCCGCCGTCCTGGGAACCCTGGAGGCTGACGTCCTCGTTTTCCGTGAGCAATTCCTGCGAGTTGGTCGGTGAGACCGCCGTGTCGCCGCCGTCGCCGCCCCAAATCAGCTTCCATGCCGTGCCGCTGGCGGCGCTGAGCGCGGTGCCATTGTCCTGCGAGCCGCCGAAGTAGACGCCGCCGCCGATGGCGCTGACGCTCATGAACTGGATCGTATTCAGCGTGGCGTTCATGTCGGTCCAGGCGCCGCCGGCGTTGGCGGTGCTCCAGACGCCGCCGTCATTGCCGATGAACCAATGCGTTCCGTCCACGAAGGCGATGGCGTGCTGGTCGGGGTGGACCGATCCGGTGGTGTAGGCATTGGTCAGGTTGGTCCACGCCATGGACTGGGTGCTGACGGTTGGCGCCGACCATACATCAATGCCGCCGACGACCAGCGACGTCCCGCCCGGCGGGGCGGCGACATATTGGTCGTAGGTGCCTTGGCAGGGAATCGAGCCCTGGGCGGCGCAGAAGACGTTGGGGGGCAGGGCGATGGGCTGCCAGCTCTGCCCGCCGTTGACCGACACCGCCAGCCCCGTGTCGGTGCTGCCGGGAGCGGAAGGATCATCCTTGTAGTCGGCGATGATGGCGAACCAGTCGGCGCCGCGCACGGCGAGCGAGGCGCGATAGAAGTTTTCCACCGTCGCGGCGGTTCCGCTGGGAAACGGCGAGGCGAGCGCGGTCCAACTGCTGGCCGCACCTGTGCTGGAGGCGTAATATCCGCGCCCGCGCAGGGCGGCGATGTATTCGCCGCGGCTGGCGTCGTAGACCAGGCTGGTGCAGGCGGAATCGGCGGTGGCGTAACCGGGCACGTTGTCCGGCTGCGAGAGCACCAGCGACCAGGTTTGCCCGCCATCCGTCGACTGGTAGACGCCGGGCAGTTCCGTGCCGCCGTCTTGGGTGTCGTTGGCGTTGCTGGCGCAGGCGAGCAGCGTCTGCGGCTGGGAGGGGGCGATGAGGATGGCGCCGAAGGCCAGGCCCAAAAAGGTCTCTGCGCCGCCATCGGCGTCCGTCGCCTCGGTCCAGGTTTGGCCGCCGTCGGTGGACTTCAAAATGCCAACGCCGTAATAGCTGTCCAGCGAATTATTGGGCTCGCCGGTGCCGACGTAGATGGTGGGTGGCGAGGTGGAGCCGTCAATGGCGATGCTGCCCACCGCCAGCGTCGGCATGTTGTCGCCGATGGGGGTGAAGGTGGGCTGGGCGCTCATGGCGTTGGTGCTCTTCCACAGGCCGCCGTAGGCCGCGCCGACATACAGCGTGTTGCCCGTCGTGTCCGCCGGATCGAGCGCGAGCGCGGTCACGCGCCCGGCCACGTCGCCCCAAGGAGGGGACGTCTCCGGCTGCGGGCCGAGGGAGGTCCATGTGCCGCCGAAGGACGCCGGCGCCGCCAGCGCCGTCGCCGCCGCGTAGGGAGCGGCGCTGCCGGTGGACGGGCCGGCGGTGGACGGGGTGGCGGTAAAAGGACCGGCGGCAATGGCGCCGGTCGGGCCAGGGCCTGACAGGCTAGTGCTAGCTGTGCCGGCGCTCGCTGCGCCGGCGGCCGGGTGCATCACGACGCGGGGGCGAAGCACCGGCATGCGGCGCAGCTGCCGCCGCGCCCGCAGAAAAAGCCGCGCCGGCGATTCCCCCGCCGGGGCTTGCCGGCCGCGCGCAAACCACGCTTGCCGGGCGCGGGGATTATCGCGGAAATGCCGCCGCGCCGCGGCGGAATGCTGCTGGGCGCATAACGGCAATGCCAGCCACAGCGCGAGGCCCACGGGCGCAAGCCAAAACCATTGCCGGTATGCCCGCCCGGAACTCATCGCGTCCTGCACTATAACCGCCCAGGGTCTTATGTGCAAGCCACTACACTTTAGCCGGATGAGCTGTGAGCGGGCTTCTCTTTTGGATATAAGGGGTTAGCCTCGGCGGGATGGGGGTTCCGCCGCCGCGTTCCTGCGGCGGACGCCGTGCCGGCGCCTTTCCCCGGCAAGGGGTGTAGCGCGCAGGCCGGAGGCCGGCGCGGCTGCGGGGTGGACGCAGATCGCCTCGTCAACTCCGCAGGAGCGCCGGCATCCTGCCGGCGTGCTCGCCGCCGGCCTGCTTCCCGCCGTTCGGGGTTTAGGGCTCCCGTCCTGCGTGCGCCCTCCTGTTCTGACGGCGTCCCGCCCTCGTGGGGTAGGGCTCCTGCCCCGCGTACCGTCGCCCTCCTGGGCGGCGGAAGCAACAGCCGGTCGCGCAGCTGTTGCCAGGACGCGGCCCCTCTGTGGCCGGCCGCGCCTAACGCGCGGTGTAACCGCCGTCAATCACCAGTTCGGCGCCGGTGACAAACTTGGACTCATCCGAGGCCAAATAGACGATGCCGAATGCAATGTCATCCGGCTCGCCCAGGTGGCCCAGGGGATGCAGGGCCGCCACCGCCTTCTTCGCCGCCGCCGGATCCGCCTGCTCCCCCAGAAAGCCTGCCACCATCGGCGTCTGGATGAACCCGGGATGGACGGAATTGACGCGGATGTTATCGGGTGCGTACAGCACGGCGTCATTCTTGCTCATCTCCCGCACCGCGCCCTTGGAGGCGTGATACGGCGGCGCATCCCCCGCGCCGATGATGCCGTAAATGGACGAGAGATTGATGACGCTGCCATGCCCGGAGCGGCGCAGCGCCGGGATGGCGTGCTTGGTGCAGAAGAACACGCCCTTCACGTTGACCGCCTGCACCCGGTCCCATTCCTCCTCACTGAGCTGGTCGGTGGGCTTGCTGCTGCCGGCGATGCCGGCGTTGTTAACCAGCACATCGAGGCGGCCGAAATGCGTTACCACAGCGGCGATGGCGTCGCGCACCTCGGCTTCTCGGCTGACATCCACGCGCCAATAGCGGGCGCGGAAGCCGCGCTGGGTCAGCGCCTTCGCCAGCTCCTCGCCGGGCTGGTCCATCACGTCGAACAGGGCCACGGCCGCGCCTTCCTCCGCCATGCGCACCGCGCAGGCCCGGCCAATGCCCATGGCCGCGCCGGTC
>DAHUYO010000138.1 GCA_027315185.1 Acidobacteriota bacterium | reverse complement strand
TCCTCGCAGGGTGGGTCGAGTCCGGTTGTGCCGCGCCGTTTGCCGGCATCCGTGCCGTCCGGAGGAATCTTGCCGAGGCAGTCAAAACGGGCCTCTCTCGCGCGCCGACTCCGCGGCCGCGCGGCGCGAATACTTTGCTCCTTGGCCATGTGGCCTCCGTGATGCGCGGCATCGCAACTGGATGCAACGACTTTTTCTTTCTGACTGGCGCGCGCGCCGAGCAACTTCGGATTCCTGCCGCGTTCCTTTTGCCCGCGATCGGCCGGACCCGCGACGTGGCTGGTGAGGAGCTGACCCCCGATGGAATGGCCAGGCTTGCGGCCGCCGGTCGGCCCACGCTGCTTTTTGCGCCCGACGGGCGGAGTCTGGATGATTTCCCGGCCCCGGTCAGTAAATACCTACGCGCGGGCGAGCGGGACGGATTGCCAGTTCGCCCGCTGATCGCCCAGCGCAACCCCTGGTACCGAATGGAGCGGCGACGCGTCCCGCCCTTTTTGTTTGCGTACCTCGGGCGGCGCAACTCGCGCTTTATCCGCAACCTGGCGAGTGTCGTGCCGCTGACCTGTCTGCTGTGCATTTATCCCAGGGTGGACACCGCTGAATCCGCGGCCGCGCTATGGGCAGCACTGCGCGATCCCGAGACATTGCGCGGCCTTGCCCTGGTTGGCAAATCATATGGCGGCGGGGCGGTCAAGGTCGAGCCCCGGGCCTTGGAGCGCTTACCGCTGCCGCCGGCGCACGCCGCGGCGCTGCTCAGTTCCGGTGCCCGACCGCCAGTGCAGCCCCAATTGGGATTGTGGGGCTGAGAGTCCATTGAGGCGGCCTCCGACCCTCCGCGGGACGGCGGCGGCGGGCTGCCCCGACGAAAAGACCCGAACTGTAACGCATCCACTGGACGAGTACAGGGGCTTGCGCCCGGCGGGCGAATGGCTATAATGGGACATGTTCACCACCAGCCAGTCCATGTGTTGTCGTCCGTTCCTGGCTGGCCGGTGTGTGAGCTGAGGCCCTAGTTACCCCCTAGGCTTCATTCGCGCCCGCCATGGCACCCCCCGTGGCGGGCGCTCTCTTTTCCGGCCCACTTTTTCCCGACATGCCTGAGACCACCGCCCAAAAAATCGAGCGCCTCAAAGCCGAACAAAATCCCTGGGAGGAGCTGCCGCGGCTGTTCGAGCAATTCCGCGCCGGCTTCGGCGCCATTCCCGCCGCCGACTTAAACCAGAGGCTCAAGTGGTGGGGGGTCTACACGCAGGGCGATGGAGACGGCGCGTTCGGCGGTGCGGCGCCGTATTTCATGCTCCGCATTCGCATCGCCAACGGTCTGCTGACTCCGGCGCAAGCCGCGGTGATCGCCGGGTTGTCGCAGCGCTATGGCCGCGGCCTGGCGGACATCACGGTGCGGCAAAACATCCAGCTGCACTGGCTGGAGGCGGAGGATTTGCCGGACATTTTTCATGCCCTGTGGGACGCCGGCCTGACCAGCCAAGCCGCCTGCGGCGACGACACGCGCAACGTCACCGGCTGCCCGCTGGCGGGCGTGGATCCGGAGGAATGGACCGATGCCAGCCCGCTGGCCCGGGCCATCGGCCGCGAGTTGATCGCGCGTGAGGAGTATTACAACCTGCCGCGCAAATTCAAGCTTTGCGTCACCGGCTGCCGCCAGTGGTGCCCCAATCCCGAGATCAACGACGTCGCCTTCACCGCCTACCGCCACCAGGGCGAGGTCGCCTTTGGCCTGCGTGTCGGCGGCGGCTTGTCCGCCGCCCCGTATTTGGCCATGGCGCTGCCCGTCCGGCTGAATCCGGACGAGGTGCTGCCCGTGGCCCGCGCCGTCTGCGAAATCTTCCGCGACGCCGACGAGCTGCGCCATAACCGCGCCAAGGCACGGATGAAGTTCTTGTTCCTGGAGCATCGCTGGACGGCGGAGCGATTCGTCGCCGCCCTTCGGCGCCGCCTGGGCCGGCCGCTCACCGCCGCCCCGCCCGATACGGCTCCGCCAGCGGAGTTCCGCGATCATATCGGCGTCCATCCCCAGCGCCAATCCGGCCTCTTCTACGCCGGGGTCAGCGTGCTGCGCGGCCGCTTGTCGGCCGACCAGTTGCAGGCGGTGGCGGAGGCCGCCGGGCGATTCGCCCAGCCCGGCGACGCCATCCGCCTAACCGCCATGCAAAACCTGGTGGTCACCGGCGTTCCCGCCGCCCAGGTAAAGGGACTGGAACAGATGCTCGCGGCCGCCGGACTTCCCATCGCCGCATCCGCCTTCCGCCGCGGAACCATTTCCTGCACCGGCAAGGAGTTTTGCAAACTGGCCGTCACCGAAACCAAGGACCGCGCCGCGCAACTGGTGCGGGCGCTGGAAGCGCGCCTGCCCGATTTCCCCGAGCCGGTGAAGATCAACCTGAACGGTTGTCCCAATTCCTGCGGCCAGCATTGGATCGCCGACATCGGCTTGCAGGGCATTTTGGTGAAAACGCCGCAAGGCCCGGCGGAAGGTTTCGACGTCTTTTTGGGCGGCGGCTTGGGGGCCGGCGCCGGTCTGGCGCGCAAGACGCTGGCGCGCGTACCGGCGACGGAGCTGGCGGACCGGTTGGCCGCGCTGTTGCGCTTTTATCAGCGCCACCGGCAGCCGGAGGATACGTTGCGGGATTTTGTTCGCCGCACCTCGCCGCAGCAGTTGGCCGCGATACTGGGCCAGGCGCCCGCCGCTCCAACGCCGGTGCGCACGCGGGAGGAACTGGCCCGCGCCGAGGCCCAGGCGTGACTCGGGGTTCCATCACCGGCCGCGCCGGCGCAATTGTTGCGGCCGGCCAGGCGCCGGCGGAGGATTCCGCCGCCGGCCGCGGCAAGGTTTACCTGGTCGGCGCGGGCCCGGGAGACCCCGAACTGCTCACGCTGAAGGCCCGCCGCATCCTGGGCACCGCCGACGCCGTGCTCTATGACGAGCTCGCCAATTCCGCCATTTTGGATTGGGCCCCCGCGGCGGCGGAGCGCCTCTATGTCGGCAAGCGCGACCGTTGCCACAGCCTGCCGCAAGGCGAAATCCAGCGCCATCTGATCGCGCGCGCGCGCCAGGGCAAATGCGTCGTGCGGCTCAAAGGCGGCGACCCGTTTCTATTTGGCCGCGGCGGCGAGGAAGCCGCCGCGCTCACCGCCGCCGGCATCCCCTGGGAGGTCATTCCCGGCGTCAGCGCCGGCCTGGCCGCGCCCGCCTTGGCGGGCATTCCCCTGACCCACCGCGGCCTTGCCGCTCAGGTCGTTTTCCGCAGCGGCCATGCCTGTGGCCTAACCGCGCCGTCCCGGCCCACGCAGGTCATCTTCATGGGCCTGGGCCGCATCCGCGCCGTGGTGGCGGAATTGACTGCCGAGGGCTGGCCCGCCGCCACTCCCGTTGCCGTCATCGCCCAGGCTTCGCTGCCCGGCCAGCAGATCGTTCGCGGCCGGCTGGAGAACATCGCCGCCCGCGTCGCCACGGCGCATCTGCCCAATCCCGCGCTGATCGTTG
>DAHUYO010000137.1 GCA_027315185.1 Acidobacteriota bacterium | reverse complement strand
CCGGTCATGGTGGTGCGCGAGGATCCCGACCAGCGCGGATTCCTGGTCGCCGGCACTGCCACCGGCCTGTTCTATTCGCAAAACGACGGAGCGTCCTGGCAGCCGCTGAAAGCCAATCTGCCGACCATCACCGTCTACGACCTGAAGTTCGTTCCCCGGGATCATTCGTTGGTCCTGGCCACGCATGGCCGCGGCATCTACGTGCTGGACAACATCACCCCGCTCGAGGACCAGACGCCGGCTATCTTGGCCAGCAACTTCCATCTCTTCCCGGCGCTGCCGGGCTACATGCTCAACTTCCGGCCGCGGAACACGCCTAGCCTCAGCAGCTTCATCACGCCCAATCCGCCGGCCGGCGTCATGGTGGATTACTACGTGAAGACCGCCGTCAAGACCACTCCGGCGGAAAAGCGGCAGCACCAGAAACCGGTGAAGATCACCATCACGGACGCCCACGGGCATGTGGTGGACACGCTCTTTGGACCCGCCAAGCAGGGTTTCAATCGCGTCACCTGGGCCATGCGTTACGCCGGCGCCACGCCGCTGAACTTCATCAAGCCCCGGCGTGGCGGGTTTTTCATGTTCCGCGGCATGGGTCCGGCGGCGGCGCCGGGCGTCTACAAGATCACGGCCACGTTGAATGGGCAAAGCCAGTCGGAAACGGCGGAGGTCAAGGCGGATCCCAGCTTCCCGGTCAACCTGGCCAACTTCGCGGCCGACACCCGCGTCGCGCTCAAGGCGCGCAACGACCTGTCCGCGCTGAACGCTATGCTCAATCGCCTGACTGCGCTGCACGAGCAATTGGTGTCGGTCGCCAAAATGCTGCGGCCGTCGCAGCCGACCGGCGTGGTCAACGCCGAGTATCGGCCGGTGCTGGCGCGCGCCCAGGCTCTGGACAAGAAGGTGATGGCCATGAAGAATGCGGTCTACAACAGCAAAGTCCAGCCGGGCAGCGAGGACAGCCTGCACTATCTGTCGGACTTCCACGGCATCATGAGCATGCTCATGTTTGAGCTGACGCCGGGCTACGATCTGCCGCCGAATCAGGACGCGGTGGCCCTGCTGGCCAAGGAGAACACCAAGCTGCATGGTTACCTGGCCCAGTTCAACGGGTTGCTGCACACCGACGTTGCGTCATTCAACCGCCTGGCGCTGCATCATCACGCCAGCACGCTGTTTGCCGGTGCGCCGATTGCTGATCCCACCACCGGGAGCGGCTACGCCAGCGGCATGTAAGGCGGGACAGAGCGGCATAAGTGAAGGCGGCCGGCATCAGCCGGCCGCTTTTTTTTCGCGACCGGGCGCCGGCCGATGGCGAAACCGCGTTCCTCGCGCGGCCGCGACCGCTCCTCCGCTCCGCTTCCGCTCCGGCACCCTTAAAATAGAACGATGCCCATCTGCCTGGACCAGCGCCAAATTCCAGGACTCAGCCGCCTGTACGCCGATTACCTCTATCAATTCGACCGCGTGGCGCGCTTTTACGGCGCCTCGGCGTCGCCCTTTGCTCCGAGAGTCTTGGCCGCGGCGGCCCGGAACGTGTCCCATGCCTCCGGACTGCGCGCGCGGGTGACCGCGGCGCTAGCGGCGGGCAATCGCGCCTGGGGCGCCGGGCCCGCCACCGAGGAACTGTTGGCGCTTCTGGGCCGGCCGGAAACCGTCGTGATCGTCACCGGCCAACAGGTTGGGCTATTTGGCGGCCCGCTGCTGACCGTGTACAAGGCGCTCACCGCGGTGCTCACGGCGGAAAGCCTGCGCGCCGAGGGCGTCGCCGCCGTGCCGGTATTTTGGCTCGCGAGCCAAGACCACGATTTCGCCGAAATCAACCAAGCCTGGATCCTCGGCGCGGACGGTGAACCGCGGCGGGTCGAGCTGCCCCCACCGTCCGCGCCGCCGCTGTCGCCGGTCGGCCGGATCGTCCTGGGGCCGGAGGTCGGCGCCACGCTCGATGCGTTTGCCCAGGCCACCGGCGCCGCCCCGGACGCCATCGCCCCGGTCGCCGCCGCTTACCGTCCCGGCGAGACGCTGGCTTCCGCCTTCGCCCGCTTGCTGGCGCAGTGGTTCGCGCCTTGGGGCTTGATCGTCCTGGATCCCCTCGACCCGGCGCTGGCCGCCGCCGCCGCTCCCGTCGTGGAGCAAGCCGTGGAGCGGCACGCCGAACTGGCCGCGGCGTTGCAGCAGCGGAACAGGGAATTACGGGAGGCGGGCTACCACGCGCAGGTCCATACGGATGGCGCCGCGCTGCTGTTCTTGGAAACCAACGGGCAACGCCAGGCGCTGCGTTTCCGCGCCGGGGGCGCGCAAGCCGGCGCGGAGCGGTATTCCGTCGCCCAGCTCGCCGCCCTGGTGCGGGCCGAACCCCATCGTTTTTCCCCCGGCGCGCTGCTCCGCCCTTTGGTGCAAGATTATTTGTTGCCCAGCGCCGCGCAAGTGACCGGGCCCGCCGAAACCGCATATCTCGCGCAATCCAGCGCTCTTTATGCCGTGCTGGGCCAGGCCCCTCCGCCGCGGTTGCCGCGCCTCAGCGCCACCTTGCTGGATGCGCGCACCCGCCGGCTGCTGGAGAAGTATCAGCTCACCGTGCCGGAAATTTGGGGCCTGGATACGCACGGCGATGCTCCCGCCGCCTTGGCTGCCCATCTGGCCCGCCAGACCGTGCCCGCCGGACTGGCCGCCGATCTCGCCGCGCAGCGCGAGGCGGCAGCGCAAGGGTTCACCGCCGTCGTTTCGGAGGTCGCCGACTTGGATCCGTCGCTGGTGGATTTTGTCCGCACGGCGGGGGACAAGGTGCGCCACCAGTTCGACCAGGTCGAGGCCAAGCTGGCGCGCAGCCTGGCCCGCCGCCAGGAAGACCTCGCGCGCCAAGCCCATCACCTCGTCGGCCAGTTGTATCCGCAACGCCAGCTGCAAGAACGCATTTGGAATAGCGCCGCCGCCTCGCTTCGCCTCGGTCCCCTTTGGCCCGCTCTGCTCCACGATCAGCTGCAAGCGGCCTGCCCGGATCACCAGTTCGTGGACATCTAGCCGCATCCGAGAGCGGCGCCCGGGACATCGGCGTGTCACAATAACCTGGCGTTCCGCCGTTAGCTGGGCGCGAAACACCTATGCCGCCCACCGCCGGATGGGAGAACTTTTACGTGATCGCCGGCTCCGCCGCCGGGGCGCTGATCGGCTTGCAGTTCGTGGTGGTCACGCTCCTCGCCGGCACGCCCGCGGCCGACGGCGGCCAGCAGGACAGCCGCGTGTTCGCTACCCCGACCATCGTGCATCTCGGCGCCGTTCTGCTGCTCGCCGCAGCGCTCTGCGCCCCGTGGGGCGGCATCGCGTCCCCGGCATGGATTTGGGGCCTCACGGGGCTAGCAGGTCTGGGCTATATCGCCTCCGTGGCCTGGCGCATGCGCACCCAAACCGCCTACCGGCCCGAGTTCGAGGATTGGCTGTTTCACGCCGCGCTCCCCGCGGTCGCGTATGGGGCCTTCGCCGCCTCCGCTTTCGCCGTGGACGCTCATCCCCGCGGGGCGCTTTTCGCCGTCGCAGCTGCGGCGCTGCTGCTGCTGTTCACCGCCATTC
>DAHUYO010000136.1 GCA_027315185.1 Acidobacteriota bacterium | reverse complement strand
CGAACAGGGCCTCCCCAGGGGCATTTTGGTGTGATTTGGTAACAGAATCATCGGCCGCCATCGGAAGCGGCATCTCGCGCCATCGTCTGCTTCGCCCGCTCGGTCATCGGAGTTGTCGGCCGGCAGTCAGAAGATCGCTCCATCCGTGGGACCGCCTCCGGCTACCGGCTCAGCGGCTACAGCACCCCAACAAGTGGTAGTCCTTCCAGTGATTTACCCACGATCTCGGCGGATCATCAGACAATTACGGCAAAAAACACGGCGAATATACCTTGACGCGGGGGGGGTAGCTGGGGGACATTCAGTCACACTCGTGTCCCATGGCTACGCTTCCGCCCTGACCGGACCGACGGTCCGTCAGATTCGTGGAATCGGCCCGAGAGTGGCAAAGAACGTGCGGCAAGGCTTCCACAAAGGTGGCTAGAACCATGCCAGATTCGCCCGAAGTCATGAATATCCGCCAAGCAGCGGATTACTTGGGCATTTCGAGCGACACGCTCTACAAGTACTTGGCGGAGGAGCGTATCCCCGCATTCAAGTTGGGCAACCGCTGGAAATTCAAGAAAAGCGTGCTGGACCGTTGGATGGAGCGCCAAAGCTTTCCAGTCGCTTCCGTCGCCGAGTCGGCGCGCTCCGCGCGCGAAGAAAAGGGAAGGGGCAACCGCTGATGCCGCGCAAAGCGAAAAGCAAGCCGCTGTTGGGCTTGGATGTAGGCTCCAGCGCCGTGAAGCTGGTCGAGGTACGGCGAGCGAAGCAGGGCTTGGAAGCCTCCGCCGCCGACCTGCGGGCGCTCTCGCCGGATGTCGTTGTGGACGGCGCTATCGTGGACAATTTGGCTCTCGCCAGCAGCGTCGCCCAGATGCTGAAGGACAGCCGCGTCCACAATCGCTCCGTCGCCACGGCCGTCAGCGGCAACTCCGTCATCGTCAAGCAGATCTCCATGCCCGCCATGACCGAGGAGGAACTGGCGGAGACCATTGAGGCCGAAGCGGCCCAGCACATTCCCTTCGAGCGCTCCGATGTCCACATGGATTACCAGATCCTGGACATCAAGGACAGCGGCGCGATGGATATCCTGTTGGTCGCCGTAAAGAAGGACAAGGTGGGCAACTACACCAACGCCCTGAGCATGGCCGGCCTGTCCGCCGTGGTCATGGACCATGATCCGCTGGCGCTGGAGAATTGCTACGAATACAACTACGAGCCCGCGCCCGACGAGATCGCCGCGCTCCTGAATGTCGGCGCCAGCGTCACCAACATCGTTGTCACCAAAGGCGCCGTGCCGCTATTTACTCGCGACGTCAGCGTCGGCGGCAATCAGTACACCGACGCCTTGCAAAAGGAGTTTCATCTCTCCGCCGATGCGGCGGAGGCCGTCAAGCTGGGCCGGGCCAACGGCGACGGCGTGGACGAATCGCGGCGCCTTCCCGTGCTGCAATCCGTCACCAAGCTCATCGTGCTGGAGGTGCAAAAGACCTTCGACTTCTTCCGCGCCTCGACCAACGGCCAGCGGATCGCCCGCATGTACCTCTCCGGCGGTGCCGCGCAGACCACCGGCCTGAAGGACACGCTACAGGAGGAGTTTGGCGAAGTCGTGGACTTTCTTGATCCGTTTCGTCGCATCGCCTATCCCGACAATGGCCCCCTTGCCGAGGCCATTCGTCGCGAGCGTCCGCGCCTCGCGGTTGCGGTTGGCCTTGCCCTGCGGAGCTTTGACGACCTATGATCCGCATCAACCTGCTCGAGGCCACCGCCAAGCGTCCGCGCGCCTCCAAAACCCCGGAGATGTTTTCCGCCTCCGGCGCCTCGCCGGCCGCGCTCGCCGGCGTGGGCATGCTGATCCTCGCCGTCGTTCTGCTCTTGGCGCATTATTTCTATCTTCAGCACCAGGCATCGAGCCTTGCGGTGCAGCTCGCCGCCGCGCGGCAAGAGTCCAGCCGTTTGCAAGCCGTGCGCCGCGAATTCGAGCAAACCACCCAGCGCCGGCAGCTCCTCAAGCAGCGCATTCAGATGATCAACGGCCTCAAACAGGGCCAGTCCGGACCCTCGGCGCTTTTGGACGCGCTAGGCAGCGGCGTGGACGGCACGCCCGAGGTTTGGCTGGATGCGGTCGCGGAAAAGTCCGGCGTCCTCACCATCCATGGCTCGGCGCTGAACTTTGACGCCGTCGCGAATCTCATGACGTCCTTGCGGCGCACCGGCTACTTTACCCACGTCAATCTTGCCAGTTCCGCCCAGCAGAGCGCGAAACGCGGCATCTGGCCATTTGCTTTCATCCTCACCGCTCAGGCCGGCACCCCGGGTGGGTCATCGCCTGCAAGTGATCGGAATCGGAGCTGACGCATGCCCCAGTTCAATGACATGCCCCCCCGGTCGCAGTTCCTGCTCTTGCTGGTGCTGGGGATAGTCGTGTTCTTCGCGGGTGAATATGCCTGGTTGGGTCCCAACCGAGCCGCGAATACCGCCACCGCGCAGCAGTTAGCGCAAATCCAGGCGCAGAACAATAGCCTCAAACCCTACGCCCGCCGCACCGAATTGCTGCGCGCCGAAAATCTCACCTTGGAACGGCAGCTGCAAACCTTGCTCAGCATCGTGCCCAGCAAGCAGGCGACGGACACCTTCTTGCGCACCGTGCAGGCGGCGGCGCTGCGCAGTTCCGTGCATATCCGCTCGGTGGTGGCCAAGCCCCTGGTGAAAAAGCAGTTCTATACCGCCGCTCCCTACCAAGTGGCTCTCGATGGCGGCTATCAGAATTTGCAGGCGTTCTATCGCCGTTTGGCGCATCTCCGCCGCATCGTGGACGTGAACGCCCTTTCCCTGAAGCGCCTGGGCAAGACCACGAATGCCGCCTTGCCCTACCAACCAGGGGAGTCCGTGACGGCGAACTGCATCTTGACCACGTTTTATAGCCAAGGCGCTCCCGCCTCCCGGCCGGTCGCGCCTACCCCGCAGGGGAGGGCCCGATGAGTTGCTCCTTCGTACCAGGCGGCGCCGCCCGGGGCCGCTTGCCTCTCGCACTGCCGCTCGGCCTGGCGGCGCTCCTCGTCGTTTTGGTCAGCGTACCCGCCTGGGCGATTCAGCATGGGCGCCGCGATCCGTTCCATTCCCTCATTCCCGCGGCGGTCGGCAAGGGTCAGCACCGCTCGAATCGCCCCGCGGGTCGGGTGGGATTGGAGATTGATCGCGTAACCATTCAGGCCGTCGCCATAGGTGGTCCGACCGGACCCGTGGCGCTGGTCGCGGATTCCTCCGGCGCAACCTATTTCCTCCGCCCCGGCGAGCGGATTTTCGACGGCGTGGTTCTGCGCCTTACGCCTAACGGGATGTGGTTCCGCCGCACCAGATCCGTCGCCACCGGCCAATCCGTCGGCGCAAAAGTATTTCGGGGCATTGACCCGCAACCCCAACCCGGCGAAGGGAAATGACGATGATCGCAAACGCCAACCAGACATTCCGACCGCGGCTTCGCTGCGCTAGCCGCTTCGCGCGCCTAGCCCCAGCCCTGCTGCTGGCGCTGCTGCTCCCAACCCCTGCCACCGCCAATCCACCGTTGGCTGCTCCTGCGCTCCGCTCCAATGCGCACACGCCCAAATCCACCGCTCAAGCTCCAGCCCCGTCTGCCCCCACGGGAAAGCCCGCGCCTCTGGCCAAGGTCTGGCGCCTGACTATCGTCAAGCAGCCTACGCGCACCGTCATCAATGTCGCTACTCTACCGGGGCTGCCCCAGCACTCGGCCTTTACCTTGCGCCATCCGGAT
>DAHUYO010000135.1 GCA_027315185.1 Acidobacteriota bacterium | reverse complement strand
GGTCTGGACCGCTCGCTGAGCACGCAGGACGTGAGCAATTGGCTGTCGTGGCAGAGTTCCTACGATCTGCCCATCGGCGCCGGGCGATTCATCAATCTTTCTCCTGGTTGGGCCAACACCTTGGCCGGCGGGTGGACCTTGAATACCGTGCTCAGCCTGAGCACGGGCATTCCCGTGGCCTCGCCCGGCGGCACGGGCGACCCGTACTTCGGGCAGCGGCCGAACCTGGCCTGCGACCCCGCCTCCGGCGCGCCGCAAACCGCGGCGATGTGGTTCAACTGGACCTGCTTCCGGCAGCCGACCAGCCAATTCGTGCCCGGCACGGCGCCATCGGTTCTGCCGCATGTGCGCACCGACGGCACCAGCAACCTGGATGCTTCGCTGCTGAAGAACTTTCCGCTGGGCGAGGGCTACAACCTGCAATTCCAGCTGGCCGCATATAACGTGACGAACTCGGTGCAGCTGGGTTATCCCAACGTGTTCTGGAATCAGAGCGCCGCCAGCAATCCTGCGGTGATGGCGGGCTTCGGGCAGATCACCGCGGCCGCCAATACACCCCGGCAGTTGCAGTTCGGCTTGCGCCTGACCTTCTGATCCCAAGTTTTCGGCGAGCCACGAGCAGCCATCTTCGGGTGAGCCCCGCGGGCTCACCCGTTTTTCTTTAATAGCCGCTACTCACCTTCCGGCCCCCAGCCTAGGTACACCCCCGGCTTGCGCGGTTGCATCCACGCCATACAACATGGATCGAGGGGGGAGCTTGCAATGATGAAGCGAATCATAGGAGCTGTTTGCGCGCTGATACTTTTCTCCGGCATTGGACTCTTGGCCCAGAATGCAGATCCCGTCCAGCATTCTGAATTGTCGGTGCAAGTGATGGGCGTGTTTACCCAGAACACGAATGTGAAGAATTTGGCTTCCAATCCCGGCAGTATCCAGAACCATATTGTCACCAACTCCGCCGGGGTGCTGGTCGGCTACCGGTATCACATCAATAGCTGGGAAGCGCTGGAAGGCGAATGGGGCTACACGCAAAATGGCCAACGGTACTACACCGGCTCGGCGCCCTACGGCTCCGGTCCGGCGACCTATACGCTGAACAGCCGCATGAATGACTTCGACGCCAATGAAGTGATTACCACTCCGCGCCTGCTCGGCTTTTTCCAGCCGTTCATCCTCGCCGGCGGCGGCGTGGTCATGTTCAGCCCGAGCGACGCCAATTTTCCCGGCGCCACGCGGCAAACCGAAGGCATGTGGGACTACGGCGCCGGCTTCGACTTCAACATTGACCATCTCGGCGCCCGCTTCGAGTTCCGGGAGCTGAACTTCAAAACGCCGGACTTCGGCCTGCCCAATCTGCTGGCCACGCATCGCACGACCCACACCGCCAGCCCATCGGTGGGCTTGGTTTTCACGTTCTAGCCGCCGCGCGGCGGGAAGCGCGCGCGGGGCGCTGTTCCGGCCCGCGCCGCGCCGTGGGCCGCGCCGCTTCTGTTGCTCAGGCGATCCGCGGCATGCCTCTACGCGCCGTGGGCGCACAGGGAGTTCGCGGCCTGCCCGCGCCTGCTGCGCTCCCCGCGCAAAAGGCAGGGCCCCGGCGATGGGCGTTGCGGATTCGCAACGGGAGCGGAGGGCTGCCGGCTTAGACGCCGACCTGCTGTTCGGCTTCGCTGGGGGCGGCCATCAGCGCCGGCCGGCGGGGCGCCTTCTTGCCGCCGCTCATCCACTTCTGGAAGCGGTCCATGTAGACGTAGACGACCGGAGTGATGAACAGGGTGAGAAACTGCGAGAACAGCAGGCCGCCCACGACGGCCAAGCCCAGCGGCCGGCGCGACTCCGCTCCCGGACCCCAGCCGATGGCGATGGGCAGGGTGCCCACCAGCGCGGCGAAGGTGGTCATCATGATCGGCCGGAAGCGGATCAGGGCGCCTTGGTAGATCGCCTCCATGGGCGGCATCTGCTGGTTGCGCTCGGCGTCCAGGGCGAAGTCAATCATCATGATGGCGTTCTTCTTGACGATGCCGACGAGCATGATGATGCCCACGATGGAATAGATGTTCAGGTCCACGTGGAAGAGCCACAGCGTCAGCAAGGCGCCGAAGCCCGCCGCCGGCAGGCCGGACAAGATGGTGAGCGGGTGAATGAAGCTCTCGTACAAGATGCCGAGCACGATATAGATGACCAGCACCGCCAGACCGAGCAGGAGGCCCATGCCGGTCATGGACTGCTGGAAGACCTGCGCTGTTCCCTGAAACGCGAGGGTGATGTCCGGGGGCAGAATCTTCCGCGCCTGCTGCTGGATGAGCGCCACCGCTTGCCCCAGCGACGCCCCCAGCCGCAGGTTGAAGGAGATGGTCACCGCGGGAAACTGGCCGATGTGGTTGACCGCCAGCGGGCCGACGGTGGTCTTATAGGTGGTCACGGCGCTGAGTGGGACCAATTGGCCGCTGGAGGAGGAGATGTAGAGGGATTGCAGCGACCGCGGGCCGGTCTGATATTGCGGCAGCAGCTGCGTGATGACGTAATATTCGTCGTCTGGGGCGTAGATCAGCGACACCTCGCGCTGGCCGTAAGCGGTATAGAGCGCGCTCTCGATCTGCTGCGGCGTCACCCCCAGCGTCGCGGCCTTGTTGCGGTCAATGGCGATGTCCACCTCGGGGTTGCGCAACTGCATGTCGGTGTTGACGCCGACCAGGATGGGGAACTTCTGGAGCTGGCGCATCAAAATGGGGGCGTAATGGTAGATCTCGCTGGGATTGGTCCCCTCCAGCGCCACCTGGTAAAGGCCGTTGGTCATGTGCCCGCCGATTTGGATCGGCGGCGGATTCTGCAGGTAGACTTTCACGCCGGGGATCTGGTCGAGCTTGGGCCGCAGCTGGGCGATGAGCTGGTCGACGCTGAATTTCCGCTGCGAGCGCGGGACTAAATGGTCCCAAATCATGCCGGTGTTGCCGGCCTGAGCGCCGGCGAAGGACATGGCCGCCAAGGTGCCGGGCACCTTGTCCACGATGGCCATCACTTCCTTTTGGTGCTGCTTCATCGCCTGCCAGGAAATGCCCTGCCGCGCCTGGATGGAAATGGCGATCTCGTTGTTGTCCACGCTGGGCAAAAAGCCGGTGGGGATCAGCAGGAACAGCCAGACCGTCGCCGCCAGCACCGCTCCCGCCGCCAGCATGGTCATCAGGCGGTGCTTGAGGACCAGCTTCAGGCCCCAGTCGTAGACCCGGTACATCCACTGGAAGCCGGCCTCCAGCCCGCGGTACATCGCGCCGTGGCGCTCCGCTTGCGAATGCGGCTTGAGGAAGCGGCTGCACAGCATCGGGGTCAGGGTCAGGGAGATGAAGCCGCTGACCAGGATGGCCGCGCCGATGGTGACCGCGAATTCATGCAGCAGGCGGCCCAGCACGCCGCGCATGAACAGGAAAGGGATGAAGATCGCCGCCAGCGACAGCGTCATGGAGATGATGGTGAAACCGATCTCCTTGGAGCCGGCCAGCGCCGCCTCCAGAGGCGCCTTGCCCATCTCCATGTGGCGGACGATGTTCTCCAGCATGACGATGGCGTCGTCCACGACGAAGCCCACCGAGAGCGTCAGCGCCAACAGTGATAAGTTGTCCAGGCTGTAGTGGAGCGCGTACATCACCGCGAAGGTGCCGATGATGGAGAAGGGCAGGGCGAGGCTGGGGATGATGGTCGCCGAGATGTTCTTCAGGAACAGGAAGATCACCAGGATGACCAGGAAGATGGTCAGCAGCAGCGTGAACTTGACGTCGTTGACCGAATCCCGGATGGGGATGGATTTGTCGTATTCAACGTG
>DAHUYO010000134.1 GCA_027315185.1 Acidobacteriota bacterium | reverse complement strand
GCGATCATCGAGTCGAAATCGGCCGGGATGGTGTCGCCCTCGCTGACGCCGGTGTCGACCCGGATCCCCGGTCCGGCCGGCAGCGCGAGCCGGGCAATGCGGCCGGGCGCGGGCGCGAAGTCGCGATCCGGATCCTCGGCGTTGAGCCGCGCGCTGGAGGTTTTGGCCATGGCCTACCCCAGCCCAATTGTAGCGGCTATTTCCAGACGCGGATCATGACCACGCCATGCGACGGCACCACGGCGCTGTACTGGTGCTGGTGCAGGCCGCGGTCGGCATGGGCCCACAGGTCGCGGACGTGCATCGGGCCTTGCTGCCCGATCTCGCCCCAGGTCGCCGTCACCCGCGCCGGCTTGCCGCCGCGGTTGAACAGCGCCATCGCCCACTGCCCGTGGCTCAGCGGCTTGGCCCAGACCTCGGTGTGCCCATAGCGGGCGACGCGATAGCCCTGGTGGCCCGCCGGATCCTGGTCCACCGCGATCACTTCGCGGTTGGTCAGGATTTCCCGCGTCGCCGCCGACATATGGCGCAGGTCATTGCCCGCGATCAGCGGCGCCGCCAGCATCGCCCATAGGCTGAAGTGGGTGCGGTACTCGGTGTTGGTCATGCCCCCGTTGCCCACTTCCAGCATGTCCGGATCGTTCCAATGGCCGGGGCCGGCGTAGCGCGCCAGGCGGCTTTGGTGGAAGCCAATGGCCGACATGCGCGCCCAGCTGTCGTTGATGTCGCCGGTGGTGCGCCACAGGTTGCCGCCGATCGCCGGCGCCCATTTCCACGGGTCCTGCCAGCCGTACTCGCACAGGCTGAAGACGATGGGCCGCCCGGTGGCGCGCAGCGCCTTCGCCATTTGCGTATAGACCCATTTCAGTTGCTGCGGCTTGTACTTCTCCCCGGCGCTGCACCAGTCGTACTTCAGATAATCAATGCCCCACTTGGCGTAGGTCTCGGCGTCTTGGCGCACATGCCCATAGCTGCCCGTATAGCCGGCGCAGGTTTTTGGTCCGGGCGAGGAATAGATGCCCAGCTTGAGGCCCTTGGAATGGACGTAATCGGCCAAGGCTTTCATGTTGGGGAATTTCGCGTTGGAAGTGATTTCGCCGTCCGGCTTGCGCGGGCCTTCCCAGGTGTCGTCAATGTTGATGTACTCATAGCCGACCGCCTTCATTCCGCTCGCCACCATGGCGTCGGCTTCCTCGCGCACGATGCGGGCGTTGATGCGGTGGGCGAAGTGATTCCAGCTGTTCCAACCCATCGGCGGCGTCGGCGCCAGCTTGCGGGCATATGCCTCGGGGCTGAGGTGCTTGGGGCCGGAATGCGCCCAAGCGGGCAGCGCGACGGCAATCAGGGCTAAGCCAAACGCGGACAAAACACGGCGCAGCGGACCGGTCATCAACAGCCTCCAAGGGGCGGATAGGAATGTAGGCAAACGGGCCGATTGTACACCCGCCGCCGGGCGCACCGGAAACGGACGGTCCTGCGCAAGCGGGACGCGCGGCGGACCCGGGGCCCCCAACGCGCAGCGGCGCGCGTTGGGGTGGGCAGCCGCGCGGGGGCCCGCGCCAAGCAATTTTGCCGGGCTATCATAAAAAGGTTGTGAAGCCGCCGTTACTGCTTTTGGCCGCCGCCGTGGCTTTGGCCTTGGTGGTGTTCTTTTCCGATCCCGGCCGCGCGAATATCGCCCCGCCCACGGCCAGCGCCAGCGCCGCGGCCCCGGTGACCAGCCCGCAGCAGGCCGCCGCCGGCCAGTTGGTGCTGGAGCGCTGCGGCACCTGCCATTCCCTCGACCGGCTGGCCCAGCACCGCCAGGGCCGCGCCGGCTGGGAAAACACCATGCGGACCATGGCCCAGTTGGGCGCCAGTTGGGCGCCCAACGAACAGCCGGTCATCTTGAACTATCTGGTCCAGCACTTCGGCCCGCGCTAATCGCCGGTGCGCTGGGCGCCGCTCGGAATGACGTCATGAACCCACCGGCCGCCATGAACCCAGCGGACGAAGCCCAGCGGCAAAAGGCCGCGCGCTTTCGCGCCCTGCATTACCAGAAAGAAGCCTTCATTCTGCCCAATCCCTGGGACGCGGGCTCGGCGCGCCTGCTGGCCCATGCCGGCTTCGCCGCCCTGGCCACCACCAGCATGGGCCATGCCTTCTCGCAGGGAGTGGTGGATTACGCGCTGGGCCTGGAGCGCACGCTGGCCTACGCCGCCGCCATCGCCGCCGCCACTGAACTGCCGGTCAGCGCCGATCTGGAAAACGGCTTCGGCGACGCGCCCGCGGCCGCCGCGGAGACGATCCGGCTGGCTGCCGCCGCGGGCGTGGTGGGCGGCTCGATTGAAGATTCGACCGGCGACCCGGAACAACCCATCTATCCCTTGGAGCTGGCGGCGGAACGCGTCCGCGCCGCGGCGGAGGCGGCCCGCGCCGTCCCGTCCGGTTTCACGCTGACGGCGCGGGCGGAAAATTACCTGCACGGCCGCCCCGATCTCGCCGACACCATCCGCCGCCTTCAGGCGTATCAAGCCGCCGGCGCCGACGTGCTCTACGCCCCCGGCCTGAAAACCCGAAATGAGATCGCCGCCGTGGTCCGTTCCCTGGATCGCCCGGTCAACGTCCTCGCCGGGCTGACCGGGCCGGCGCTCAGCCGCGCCGAGCTGTCCTCCCTTGGCGTCAAGCGCATCAGCTTGGGCAGTACGCTTTACCGCACCGCGATGGGCGCCTTCCTGCGCGCGGTCCGCGAAATGGCCGAGTCGGGCACGTTCACCTTCGCCGCCGAGGCGGCCAACTCCCGCGACATCGCCGCCATGCTCGCCCCGCCCGCCGGCAGCTAACGCGAACCCCGCGCGGTTAGGCAGGCGGGCGCACGCCCCGGCGGCTTTGTCCATGGCCGTGGCGGGGGAAGGGGCCGCAGGCGCCGGCCCCTTCCCCCGCACCCCAATCCCCGCTCCCCAGCAGGCTTGGGGCTAGTGCTACACTCCCTCGTGCGGAATCGGGGGGCAGGTCAGTGCAGTTTTCGGGGTTTTGGGTCAGGGCGCTCCGCTCGGTTTTCCGCTGTGGCTCATTCCCCGCCGGGCCGCCGGCCTATCCGGGCCTCCAGCTCCCGCAGTGCGGCCGCCGCCATCTCCCGGTGCTCCGCTGCTGGGCTGCGCAGGCCGGCATCAAGGTAGAGGGCATTCGCCAACTCGAGCCCGTTCCACGCCTCCTTGAGCCCGTCGGCCCAATCGGCATCGCCGCAGTCGCGGATAGCCCCGATCCGGGCCCTCAGCTCCCAGGTGAGGTCTTCGAGCGCGAGGCGCCCCTGCCGGTATGCCTCGACCGCCGCCAGCATGCCGGCAATGAGCGCGTCTCGGCGGGAGGTGCTCATCTTATCCTCATCCGGCCGCTGGTCACAGTGACGACACGGCCCTTTTCGGTGACCACTGTCAGGTTGTTCTCCGAACTGTAATACCCGACACGACCGCTTGGCCCCTGGGTTGGCGTGCCGTGCTCAATCGCATCTCGGACCACAGAGGGCGTGAGCCCCTCGCTCTGCATTTCGTCCAGGGCATGGCCGCCAAATTGTGTTCCGTCCAGCTCAGCCGCCGCGTTCGTGAAGGGCTGAACCTTCATCGGCGCGCCGCGGCGCCCCACGGGGGCGGCGGCTCCCGATTCTCCACCCGTTTCCGCCCCGGCCTCCGCGCCCGCGGCCCCCTCGGCCGCCGCCGCCCCTTCTTCGGCCTCGGGGGCGAGGAGTGAGGCCAGGAGAACGGCGCCGCCGATATAGGGGTGCTTTAAGTCGAATTGCGCCTGCCCGACCGCTGACTCAAGGAACGGCCATACGTTCA
>DAHUYO010000133.1 GCA_027315185.1 Acidobacteriota bacterium | reverse complement strand
CTCGGCGGAGACGGCAAGCGCGCGCCGCGGACCCAGTTGCAATCGCAAGTCGCGGAGGGGCAGCGGTGCGGCCAGCGCGGGCAGGCGCAGCGCCGCGCGGCGGAAATACGCCGCCCCTTGCCACGGGGGCGGTGGCTGGGTGGAGAAGCCGCGGATGCGGGACCAGCTCACTTCCCGGGTAAACGCCATTCGCGCCTCCCCGGCGAGTTGATAGGGCCATGGCGCCGCCACGCCGCACAACTGCCCAAGGGCTGCAATCGCCGGCACCGTTACCGCGGCGCCCTCGGTTCGCCAGGCCACTCCGCGGCGCTCCCATCGCGCGGTGATCGCCACTTGTGCGTTCGCTCGGTCTGGCCCGGCCACCCGCGCCGTCTTTTCCTGGCAGACGATGGCATGCGAACCGCTGCCCGGTTGCGTCGCGCAGACCGGCGCCGTTAGGCTCAGCCTCAGCGCGCCCTCGCGCAGCCCGGCATGCGGCGCCGCCACGCGCCCCTCCGCCTTCCATCTCCGTCCCCAGCCGCCGCGTATGGCGAACTGGCCGCTCCATTTTCCGCTAGCCGTCAAGTCCGGGGGCAAGTTCGGGTCCATGGCGTGCGCCAGCGGCAGCAATGCGGCGGACCGTAAGCCTCGCACCGTGACCGTCAGCATTGCCTCGGGGCGGGTCAGGACATGCAGAACCGTCCCCTGGACGTCGAATTCGCTCCCATTCCCCAACTGCGTCAGGCGCAGAGCATCGCTTCCGGAGTTGTACACCGCGGAGAAGGGAGCCCGCATCCGCAGCCCCGATGGCAGCCGGTCCCAGCGCCGCAATTGCCGGGCCACCGCCACCCCACTGATGCGGAATTTCCGTCCGGTGCCCTGAATTCGCACGTCTACCCGCGCCACGCCGTGCACACCCTCGTCCTGTCCCACTGCCAAACTGCTCGCCGCCGCCAAATATACCTGCCGCCAATGCGCGGAGAGATCGAATCGCCGGTCGCGAAACGCCTTTCCCCCGCTGCTCCCCGCCCGGCGCCACACTCCGTCCGCGGTCACCCGTCCCGTGTCGGAAAGGTTCAGGTCACTGCGCTGCGGCGAACACTCCAGGTGAAAGCGCCAGCCGTTGTGCGCCAATTGCAGTGAGCCGTCAACGTCCGCCAAATAAAACGGCTCTTTCCTCAGCCCGAATTTGAAGTTGACCCGGCTGTCGCGGATATCCAAATACGGGAATCGGTCCGGTCGTGCCAGTGATGCCGGCGCCGCCGTGGGCCGCAGTCGTGGGCTGTGCCGGCTCGCCTCGCTCAACAGCTGCGCCAGGTTCCATTGCCCCGCTGCGTCCCGCGCCAAGTTGACGTTGGCGTCCTCCAGTTGCACGCTGGAAAACTCCAGTCGTCCCGCGAACAGCGCCCAAATTCGCACCGTGGCGCGGGCTTCCTCCGCGGTGGCCATCGCCTCTCCGCCGAAAGCCGGCGCATCGTCCAGTCGTACTTGGTCGAGTTCCACGCCGGGCCACGGCACCAACACCAAATGCACCGACCGCGCCGTCACCGGTCGCCCCAGCTCCTGCGCTAGCAGCCGCAGAATTCGCGCCTGTAGGCGTCCAAGTGTAATCGTCGGCAGGCCGATCACCGCCGCCAGGATGACCGCCGCGCCGATGCACGCGGCGCGCCGCCGGGAAATCCTTCGCTGTCGCTGCGTGGGCTCGCTGGCGCTCATACTCGCCGGACTCGCCTTCCGCTAATGGATAACGTGAAACGTGCGCTTCCAGCGCGTGCGGCTGGGAAAGTGCCACAGTTCCGACAGCCAACTTTCCGCGTTGGCGCCGATGTTGCCCGTCCCCGGGGGCTCGTATTGGCTCGCCTGGCTGCGGTAGGACCAATACACCACCTCCGGGCGGCCGATAATGTTCGCCTGCGGCACAAAGCCCCAATACCGCGAATCCCAGGAACACATCCGGTTGTCGCCCATCACGAAATAATGCTCGGGCGGCACCACCACCTGTCCGTTCTGAATGTATTGGTCCTGGGTGTTGGCCCAGCGCTGCGTCGTTTCCTCCAGCGGGCCGCCGTTCGGCCAGTCGTCCCGTGCCGGATCGAACACCGCTGCGTTGCAATCCACCGGCCGATGCATGACGTACGGCTCCCGCAACGGCTTGCCGTTGCGGTACACCACGCCGTTCACCAGCTTGATCCGGTCGCCGGGCAGTCCGATCACCCGTTTCACCAGGTGCATCCCCTTTTCCGACTTCACCGGTGTCATGAAAACAATGATGTCCCCGTGGTGGATGGGCCGGTACGGCAGTAAGCCCCCCAAATATTTGGACCGAGGCGCGAATCGGATCCGATCCACCAGCAAGTGGTCGCCGATCAACAGCGTCTTCTCCATCGAGCTGGAAGGGATTTCAAACGCCTGCACGTTGAAGGTGATGATGAACAGCGCCGCAACCAGCGTCGGCGCCCACACGCGGATCAAGTTCTCCGATAAAGGCTTGGATTTTTTCGCCGCCGGCGGTTGCTTGCCCGCCTCGCGGCGCGGATTGGATCTTGAGGATGAAGGCACGGACGCTCCGCCTTTCATTTTAACGTGCTGCGCCCATCCGCGGCTCCCGCCGTTCCGCCGGGTTCCGGCCAGGGCGGCAGAACCTGGGCCGCATCGTGGGCTCGCGCTGGGCGAGGTCCGCCGCCGGCCGCGGCGTGCGGCTTGGGCGGCCGGACTGCCTGGCCCCAAGGCGCTCATCGCCCCGGCCATCCCCCCGCTTAATAAGCGATCGCCCCCAGGTGCACCAGGGCCGCCCGCGCCGCCTCTTGCTCGGCGGCCTTCTTGCTGCGTCCCTGCGCCCGGCCCGTGTATACGCCCGCTAACCGCAACTCCACCTGAAAGGTCTTGCCATGCTCTGGACCACTGGAGCCTACCACGCGGTACGCAGGGGGCGGGCAATGGTGTGCATGGGCCCATTCCTGAAGCGCGGATTTGTAGGCGAATTCATGCAGTTGTCCGGGGGACAACTCCGCTAGCGTGGCGCCCAATACGCGCCGGTCCACGAAGCGGGCTGCCGCGGCATACCCTCGGTCCACGTGAATGGCGCCGATGACCGCCTCCATGGCGTTGGCCAGCAGCCGTTCCCGATTGCGGCCGCCCAGCCGCTCTTCTCCGGGGCTTAACCGCAGGTGTTCACCCAGTCGCAGCGCACGGGCCACCTGCGCCAGGTGCCGCGCGCTGACCAGCCAGGAGCGCAGCCGGCTCAGCTCTCCCTCCGGGCTCTCCGGAAATGCCTGCAGCAGGCGCTCGCTCACTCGCAGTCCCAGTACGGCATCGCCCAAAAACTCCAGCCGCTCATAATCCGGCTCCTCGGCCGCGGTGGCGCTGCCTGCCGCCTTCCAGGACCGGTGGGTCAGCGCTTGCCGCAGCAGGGCGGGGTCGTGGAACGTGCCGGCCGCCGCCAGCGCGCCGTCAGCGCGCGTCCGCGTGGCGGGTTTCTTCTCCTGCTTGCGTGCCGACATCGTTGCCGAACCATCCACACCGCCGTCCGCCCCCGTCTCCTCGCGTCGCCGGGTTCGCGGGTCAAACCTCTCCGGCCGCCGCCGTGGCACGCGCCGGCCCGCGGTTCCAGGGCGCCGCGGGGGATGGGCCTGGTCCTATCCCTGCGGCGTCGCCTTCATCTCGGCTTCCAAATGGTGAATGCGTTTCACCTGCGCTTTGCCCAGCGTTTGCAGCTCCGGAATATTGGCGCCGAGCGTCAGCGCCTGGTGCATGGAAGCCAGCGCCGCGGGGTACTGCTTCAAGGCGATTTGCGCCAGCCCCATCCGGTAGTAGTCCGCCGGTTTGCTTTGCCCGTTGTCATTGGCCACGGCCTGCTTCAATTGCTGGAGCGCCGCGGCATACTGCCCGCGGTCAATCGCAATCACCCCCAGGGAACTGTGCGCCGACCCGCGAATCTCCTTTTGGATCTGCGCGACCGCCTGCGGCGACAGTTGGTGTCCGTTATACACCGTCGGGAAATGCCGGGCGATCGCCAGCGCCCGTTGGTTGTAGCCGGCGGCCACGGCCAGTTGCTGGTCGCGGTTGAGGTCCGTCGGATGCACCTGCTGCGGGATCACGCTCCCCAGCGTCAGCAGCGGCACCAGCGAATTCGGATTGACTCGTAGCGCGCCATCTCCGAAGGCCAGCATGTCCGGATAGTCCCGCCGGGCTTGCGCGAACCGCATCGCCAGCGTGTACGCGCTTTCCCGATACACGGACGTCGGATATTTGTCGCAATACGCCTTCACCGCCTGCATCACCTGCTGCGGCGTCGCCGTCGGTTGCTGCATCAGATATTGCAGCTTTTGCAGGTCGGCCAGCGCGGGCGGCGGCGGAGGCTGCTTCGCCAGGTGC
>DAHUYO010000132.1 GCA_027315185.1 Acidobacteriota bacterium | reverse complement strand
CTTCACAAAATCCCGCCGGCTGCTGCCCTTTTTTCTTTCGCCCACGCGGCCTCCCAAACCTCCCGCACATTGTAGCCACAAGCGCCGCGCGCAAGTCGCCGAGCTCCGCCCGTGGGATTGGCTTCGGCCGGTGCGGCGGCCGGTTTCAGCCAGCCGCGCAGAACAGCGACCCCCGACCGGACCCCGGGGACTGAACGCCTTCCTGTTGGCGCGGACGGCTCGTCCGCATTCGTGCTAGCGGGCCGGCGCCCCGCCCCCAGAAACGACCGCACCCCTGTGGGGTAGGGCTCCGCCCTGCGTGCGCACCTGTGTCCTGACGGCGTCCCGCCAGCGCCGGGGCCGTCGCTCTCCCAGGCGGCGAAAGCTTTCCGACCTGCCAACCTAATGAAACGGGGATGGGCCGACCGGTCCGCGCTCGGAATAGGCATCAGCCTGTGTTTTGGCCGGCCTCGGCCGACCGCGCCGAAGAGCAACCCTCAGCCCGGGCCCGAAGAATAGACGCCCTCCTGGGGGCGCGGACGGCTCGTCCGCACCCGCGGCGGCGGCGCGTCCCCCGGCACCCCGGCCGCGCGCAGCGCGACCGTACGCAAGCCGGAAGCATACCCCACCGGGCCCCGCCTGCCGCATGCCAGGCGCCCGCTCGGCTGCCTGGCGTGCCCTTTACTCCTCATCCCCCTTGGTTTTGGCCAGCTCCAGCAGGACGGAATAATCTTCCAGCGTGGTGGTGTCGCCGCTGACTTTGTCGGCGGTCACCAGCTCGCGCAGCAGGCGTCGCATGATCTTGCCGCTGCGCGTCTTGGGCAGCGCGTCCACCAGCCGAATCTCATCCGGCCGCGCGAAGCCGCCGATCTCCTGGCCCACCCACGCGCGCAGCTCCTCGACCAGCTCCGGCGACTTGGGCACGCCGCCCTTGCAGACGGTGAAGACCACCAGCGCCTGGCCCTTCAAATCGTGCGGCCGTCCGACGGCGGCGGCTTCGGCCACGGCGGCATGGCGCACCAGCGCCGATTCCACCTCCATGGTGCTCAGCCGGTGGCCGCTGACGTTGATGACGTCGTCCACGCGCCCCAGCACCCAGTAGTAGCCGTCCGCGTCGCGCCGCGCCGCGTCGCCGGTGAAATACACGTTCGGCACCTTGGCCCAATAATTCTCGCGGTACCGCTCCGCGTCGTTGTACAGCGTGCGGAACATCGAGGGCCAGGGCTGGCGGATGATCAAATAGCCCTGCTGCCCGGCCGCCACCGGCTCACCCTTCAAATCCACCACGTCGGGAAGGACTCCCGGCAGCGGCAGCGTCGCCGAACCCGGCTTGGCCGCCACCGCGCCGGGCAGCGGCGAAATCATGATCGCCCCGGTCTCGGTCTGCCACCACGTGTCCACGATCGGGCAGCGGTTCTGCCCAATCACCTGGTTGTACCAGCGCCACGCCGCCGGGTTGATCGGCTCGCCCACCGAGCCCAGCAGCCGCAGGCTGGAAAGATCCCGCCGCTTCGGCCACTTGTCGCCCTGGCGGATAAACGACCGGATCGCCGTCGGCGAGGTGTAGAAGACGTTGACCCGGTATTTTTCGATCAGCCGCCAGAACCGGTCCGGCTCCGGCCAGTCCGGCGCGCCTTCATACATCAGCGTCGTCGCCCCCGCCGCCAGCGGCCCATAGACGATGTAGGAATGCCCCGTCACCCAGCCGATGTCCGCCGTGCACCAATACGTGTCGTCCTCGCGGATATCGAAGACCCATTGCATGGTCATCAGCGTTTCCAGCAGGTAACCCGCTGTGGAGTGCACCACGCCTTTCGGCTTGCCCGTCGTCCCGCTGGTGTACAGCACGTAGAGCGGGTGCTCGCTGTCCAGCGGCTCGGGCGGGCAGACCTCGCTGGCGCCGAACATCAAATCCTCCCACCAGGCGTCGCGCTCCGGCTTCATCTCAATGCCCGCGTTCTTGTGCCGGTAGACGATGCATTTCCGCACCGCCGGGCACTCCGCCAGCGCCGCGTCCACGTTGCGCTTCAAGGGGATCTCCCGCCCGCGGCGCTGCGCCGCGTCGGCCGTGATCACCAGCGTCGCGCCCAAATCGTCAATGCGCGTCTTCAGCGCTTCGGCCGAAAAGCCGGCGAAGACGACCGAGTGAATCACCCCCAGGCGCGCGCAGGCCAGCATCGCCACCGCCGCCTCCGGCACCATCGGCATGTAGATGATCGCCCGGTCCCCGGCCTTGTATCCCTGGGACTTCAGGACATTGGCGAACTTGGCCACGCGCCGGTACAAGTCCTGATAGGTCAGGATGCGCTGCTCGAAGTTTTCCCCCTCCCAAATGATGGCGGCTTTGTTTTTCCGCGGTCCGGTCAAGTGCCGGTCCAGGCAGTTGTCGGCGGCGTTGATCTTCCCGCCCAGGAACCATTTCACGAAGGGATAGTTCCATTCCCGCGCCTGGGTGAACGGCTGCAGCCAGTGCAGTTCCCGCCGCGCCAGGTCGGCCCAAAACTCCGCCGGATTGGCCGCCGCGGCGCGGTACAGCTCGTCATATTCCTTGCGGTTTTTCACCCGCGCCGCCGCCGCGAAGGCGGCGGGGGGAGCAAAGGTTTCCGCCGCGGCGCCTGCCGATTCCGCCATCTCTCGTTTCCCTCCCAGTGTCAAAGCTGCGTCAAAGCTGCATCATACCGCCGCTGGCAAACCCGGCCCCGCGCCGGCGCCTCGCATCGGCCTCTCCGCCTGACGGTATGAGGGGCTAGGGACGGGGGACGAGGGACGGGCAGAAGCGAAGAAAGTGGGATGGGCGTCCTCGCCTGCCCCTATGAGGGACGCGGCCCCGCCGATAGTCGGACGCCCCAGAATGCGGGGCGGACGCCCAGAATGGAACGCAGGGCGAACTCCCAGATTGCGGGGCGGACGCCCGGAAGGCGGGGCGGACGGGCGGCGGGCTGGGCGGGGTTCGGTTGCGATGGCATGGATTCGGCGGTTGAGCCGGCCGACTGTATCTCTGGCGGCAGGGCGGGCGGAATTCGACTGGCGGAGCGGGGGAGGCGGCGAGGGGGGACGGGTTCTTCAGGCGGCTGGGCCCGGTCGTCGTGGTATTCGCCGGCGCGATCCGCCCAGCCGAGCTGGGAGGCGATAGCGGGGGAAAGCTCGGGGGAGACGCAGTACTGGAACATGAGCTTGCGGGCGGCGGAGTCGCCATCAATGGCGGACTGCATGGCGCTGAGGATCAGGAGGGGCGTGGCGGTGGCGAGGGCTTGGAGGACGGCGGCGGCGAACCAAGCGTTGAAGCCGGGCTGGGACTGCCAGCGGTAGAAGGATCGAAGGCTAACTTGGGCGCGGGAGCAGAGGAGGTTGGTGCGGAGGGGAAGGTCGAGGCCACAGGCGGCTTCGGCGAGGGCACGCTGCTTGGTGGTGGGGCGGAAAGGCCGGTGGCGGAGGGTGGCCGGGGCGGTTTGGGGCGGCTGCGGGGGCGGTTGCTGGGCATGGGGATCGGGGGACTCGAGGACCGCGGCGGGCGGTTTCGGGGGCTGGGGCGGATGGGGCTCCGCGGCGAGTGGCGACGGGCGGGAAGCGCGGGCGGCTTTGGGACGCTGCGGCGGGGCTGGCCGCTGGGCGGCGGGATGCGGCGAGCGGCGGAATGGGCGGGGCGAGGCGTGGTCCGGCCGCGGGGGGAAGGCGGGGGGACCGTCGAGGGCGGGGGAGAGGAGGGCGCGAGTGAGTCGGGTCCAGAGGCTCATGGGCATTTCCGGTGGGCTGGTCTGCCCACACAGAAGTGAGATGACGGTGAGTGTGGCGTGTGTTGTCTGGGCAGGCACAAAGGCGTGCGGGGCAGAGCGGTGGGAGCGGGGGAGACGGGCCGGTGGGAGCGGGCGGGGCGGGGTACGTTTGCGGACGATTGGGGCGGAACCGGGCGGTGCGAGTTATGACATTTGGCGCAGGGAAATGCGGGGCGAAGGGAGATAACTCATTGGGAATCAGCGGTGTGAGGTGTGACGAAGAGCGGGATTTTTGTCACTGAGGGCGGAGGGTGCGGACGCGGTTCCGCCGGTGGCGGGACGCCCTGGAATGCAGGGCGGGGGAGCGGAGAGGAAAGGGCGCGGGGGGCGGTGTGGTGGAAGTGCGAGGCATTGGGATTGGGATCGCCCATTCTTCGGGGCCAGGCTCGGCGTCATTTGGGCCGTGAGCGCTGCGGGCGGAGGGCGGGCAGGCGAGGACGCCCACCCCACTTTCTTCGCTCTCGAGGTTCCCCCGTCCGCCGTACCTCGTCAGTGCTTCTGCCCGTCCCTGGTCCCTCTCCCCCCATCTCCGCCGCCCGCCCTGAGCTCGTTCAGAATGATGCGTGACACTCGAAAGGCAGAGTGAACGCATGCAAACACAATGGGTCCCCGAGGCGC
>DAHUYO010000131.1 GCA_027315185.1 Acidobacteriota bacterium | reverse complement strand
GAGGAACGCAGCGCACGCCCGATAGAATCATTACGTCTTTCGGGGCGGAGAATTCCACCGCGGCGAGAAAAATGGGGCCGATAGGAACCTCGGCTGCCCCGGGCGGTGGCCGCCTAAACTAGCGCTTCGGGAGCCGAAAACAAGCCTGGCCCGCTGGCCGCGAGGGCGCCTGCGATTAGCGAGGCGGCGCGTTCCAACAGCGCCTGATCGTGCTCATTGAAGGCGTCCGGCCGGTCGCTATCAATGTCAATTTCGCCGAGCACCGTGTCGCCGTCCAGGATGGGAATGACGATCTCCGAGCGCGTTTCCACGCTGCATGCCAAATACCGCTCGTCGGCGGATACGTCCGGAACGATCAGCGCTTGGCCGGAGCGCGCGGCGGCGCCGCAGATGCCCTGCCCGAGGGGGATGCGGGTATGTTCGGTGGGTTTGCCCGCGTAGGGGCCGAGGTGCAACTCGCCGTCCCGCAGCAAATAGATGCCGACCCAATGGTAATGCGGCACGCGCGCCTTGAACAGGCCGACCAGATGGCGCATCAGGCTGGCGGCATCGCGGCCCTCGGCGATGCGCTCCAAATCGGCGGACAGCGCCTCGACGCGGTCCAAATCCATGGCCAAGGCTAGGCGCGAAGTACTCGGTGTAGACATACGGCGAACTCGCTCGTCTTTCATGCTAGCACCCGCGTATTGCGCCCGGGGCGCCGGCGTGAGCGGGCCGGCTCCGGCCGCGGCGCGGCGGCGTCGTGTGCGCGGAGTTCCTGCTACAGTCGGAGGGGGATGCGCAGCGCACCGCAGGAGGAATCTCCGGCCGCTTGGGACGGCGCCGCTTACGACGATGTGGCGGCGGTCCAGGAACGCTGGGGGCGCGCGGTCATTGGCCGCAACGCCTGGCGCGGCGATGAGGTCGTGCTGGACGCCGGCTGCGGCAGCGGCCGGCTAATTGCAGCGCTGCTGGAACGCATTCCCCATGGCCGGCTGGTCTGCCTGGATCGCGATGGCAGCATGTTGGAAGCGGCGCGGCGCCGGGTGCAGGCCTTGGCGCCGCAAATCTCTGTCGCGCTGACGAGCGGCGATCTTACGGCGTTGGAGCAAACGGCGCTGCAGCCAGAGAGTTTCGACGTGGTCTTCTCCAACGCCGCCCTGCACTGGATCCGCAACAAGCAGCTCGCCTTTGCCGGCATGATCCGGCTGATGACGCCCGGTGCCCGGTTGGCCGCGCAGTTCGGCGGCCAAGGCAATATCCAGCGCATCCGCGCGGCCATTTACCGCGCCCTGCGGCGGCTGGGCCTGCCGACCGCCTACGATGAAGAGTTCGAGTTCGCCGCTCCCGAACACACCTCCGAACAGCTCAAGATCTGCGGCTTTCGCAACGTCCGTGTGTGGCAAGAAGAAGCAACCACGGAGTTCCCCGACCGGGCCGCCTTTCTGCGCTTTGCCGAAACCGTGATCTTGCGGCCGCTGCGGACGGCGCTTCCGGCCGAGCGGTGGCCGGCGTTTCGGGAGGAGTTCGCGCGGCAAGCGCAGGCGCTGTTGGGCGGCTGGCGGGTGGATTACGTTCGCCAAAACGTGGAGGCGAACCGATGACGGCGCGGCGGCGCGGCGCCGCGGTCACCTATGCCCAAGCCGGCGTGGACATTGCCGCCGCGGAACGGGCCAAGGCGGGCATTCGGCGGCTGGCCGCGGGCAGCCGCACGGCGGGCATGCTGGCGGGCATCGGCGGCTTCGGCGGCCTGTTCGCCGCGCCGCGGGGCCGCCGGCCGGTTCTGGTCGCCAGTGCCGACGGGGTGGGCACCAAATTGAACGTCGCCTTCGCCGCCGGCCGCCATGATACCGTCGGCCGCGACCTGGTCAATCACTGCGTCAACGACATCCTCTGCTGCGGCGCGCGGCCGCTTTTTTTCCTGGATTATCTGGCGCTGGGGCGGATGTCGCCGCCGACCGTCACTGCGGTCGTGGCGGGAGTGGCGCGCGGCTGCCGGGAGAATGGCTGCGCCCTGCTGGGCGGCGAAACGGCGGAAATGCCCGGCTTTTATCCACCCGGCGAATACGACCTGGCCGGCTTCATCGTGGGTGCGGTGGAACAAGACCGCCTCATCACCGGCGCCCGCATCCGCCCCGGCGACCGGCTGATCGGCCTGCGCTCCGCCGGCCTGCACACCAATGGCTATTCCCTGGCGCGGCGGGTGTTGCTGCCGCGCTTCCGCCTGCGGCAGCGCGTGGCCGAACTGGGCGCCACCGTCGCCGACGCCCTGCTGGCCGAGCACCGCTCCTATTGGCCGCTGCTGGCCCCTCTGCTGCCGCAAAACGGCCAGCGCCGTTCGCCGCTGCGCGGCATTGCGCACATCACCGGCGGCGGCATCACCGACAATCTGCCCCGCATCCTGCCCCCAGGCTGCGCGGCGGAAATAGACGCCGCCGCTTGGGAATGGCCGCCCATCTTCCGTCTGCTGGCGCGGCTCAGCGGCGCTCCGCTGGCCGATCTGCGCCGCACGCTCAATTTGGGCATCGGCATGATTCTGGTGGTGGCGCCCGCCGATTGGGCGCGGGTGACCGGCCATCTGCGCCGGCGGAAGGAAGACTTCGTGGCTCTGGGACGCATCGTCCCCGGCCCCCGGCGCGTGTATTATCGCGAACCGCGCGCCGGCAAACCATGACTGGCGGAGAACACCCAGCCCGCGGCGGAGATCCGCCCCAACCGGCCGCGCCCGCTGCCGACCCGCGCAAGGCGCGGGTGGCGGTGCTGCTGTCGGGCCGGGGATCCAACTTCGCCGCCCTGGCCCGCGCCATGGCGGCCGGCGAGGTGCCCGGCGAGATCGTCCTGGTCTTTTCCAACCGCCCCGATGCCCCGGGGTTGGCGCTGGCCCGCGATTTGGGCTTGCCCACCGCCGCGATTCCCGGCGCCGGCCGTGAGCGGGCGGATTACGACCGCCTGGTCGTGGCGGAACTGCGGCGCGCCGGCGCCGAGTGGGTCTGCCTCGCCGGGTATATGCGCCTGTTGAGCGGCGTCTTCCTCGCCGCCTTCCCCGGCCGCGTCCTCAACATCCACCCCTCGCTGCTGCCCGCCTTTCCCGGTTTGGAAGCGCAGCGGCAGGCGCTGGAGTACGGCGTCAAATTCGCCGGCTGCACCGTGCATTGGGTGGATGAAACCGTGGACGGCGGCCCCATCCTGGCGCAGGCGGTCGTGCCCGTGTTGGACGACGATGATGAAGCCCGGCTGGCGGCGCGGATTCTCGAACAGGAACACCAGCTCTACCCCCAGGCGCTGCGCCTGGCGCTGAGCGGCGAATTCCGCCTCGAAGGCCGCCGCGTCCTGCGCCGGCGCCCCTAACCGCCCGCCGCCGCTGCCCCACTGCCCCTCGCGCCGCCGTGGACGGCGGCACCGTCGGCGATTGGCCGGGCCCGCCGCACTTACCGCACGTGCGCGGCGATTTCGGAGGCCAGGCCGCCGCCCTCTGCGCCGGCCGGCTCATGCACCTGGTCCCGCCAGGCGGGCACGTCCAGGCTGTAGCGGTGCTCGTGGATGGTCAGGCGGTTGCGCACCGACCAGTCATGCTGGTCAATTTGCAGCAACACCGAGGCCATCGGAACCCTGCCCGACCAGATATGCGGCTTCAGGCCCTCCATGAAGCGCTGGCCCTCGGCGTCGCCGCGCTTGCCCAGCGTCCAATGCACCTTGTGGTACAGCACCTTTTCCATCACCGGATGCAGCGCCAGCTTGGTCGAGCGCTGCGGCGCGTCCACGTACACGCCGCGCATCCGCTTGGCGATGTTGCCGTAGTCGAAGGTGCGGCTCACCAGGTTCATGAACCCTTCTTGCAACTGGCGCGGCGTCATCTTCATCGGCACGAACACCGTGTGGTGGGCGTCGTAGAGCTTGGCCTTGACCGTCAGGATGCGGCCCTCGGCCAGAAACCGCCGCCACTGCCCGGCGGTGGGGGTCAGGATGTTGAAGTACGGATACAGGACGTTGTTGCGGTCGAAGAAGTCGTAGGCCGACTCGAAGCACGCCTCGGTGTCGTTGTCGGTGCCGAAGATGAAGCTGGTGATCACCTCCATGCCGTGCTGGCGCATGGTTTGGATGGCGTCGTCGTACTTGAAGGCGATGTTGTGCAGCTTGTTGAAGGCGCGCAGCGTGTCCGGGTCTTGGCTCTCCAAGCCCATGAAGATGTTGTAAAAGCCCGCTTCCTCCAGCAGCTGCAGCGCTTCTTTGTCCTTGTACACGTTGATTGTCATCTGCGAGCCAAACACCGCCCGGAAGTTGGGATAGCGCTGGTTCAGCTTGATGATGGCGCGCAGCAGCGTCTTGAAGGTCTTGGGATGGCCGAAGATGTTGTCGTCCACGAAGAACAGCGGGCGATAGTAGATGCGCCCCAGCAGGTCGTTCTTGTAGATCACCTCCAGCTCGGCGGTCAGATTCTCCGGCGTCTTGTACCGCATGTCGTGGCCGAGCATCTGCACGATGGAACAAAACTCGCAGTCGAAGGGGCAGCCGCGGCTGGCCTGGAGCGTCAAGCTGACGTGATGCAGCCAATCCCACCGCCGCACCCGCGGCAGGTGCCGCATCCGCGTCATCTCCGTCTTGCTGCTCTGCTCATAGATCGGCTGCAGCTTGCCGTCCCGGGCGTCGGTGAGGATCTGTTCCCACAAATAAT
>DAHUYO010000130.1 GCA_027315185.1 Acidobacteriota bacterium | reverse complement strand
CTTGAGCCGGCAGTACCGCCCCGCCATCGGCGCGCCGCCAAAACCAGGCGGCTGAGCCGCCGCAGGTTCACAGCAGCGTGGCGTCAAAGTCGGATTCCGCCGCCGGCGGCATGTGGCGGGCTTCGCCCCCCAAGAAGTGGCGCAACTCGTCCTCATCGGTAAAGTAATTCCGCACCAGCCGTTCCACGGCGGCGACGCGCATCTGGTGCCGTCCGACTAGGGCGCGGAAGCGCAGCGGCCGGCCCTTGGCGGCGGCGGCCACGACGCCCTTTTGGCGCAGGCGCTGGAGCACGGTGAGGACGGTGGTATAAGCCAAGGGACGGCCCATCTCCGCCAGCGCTTGGCGGAGCTGCGCCGCGGTTCGTCCCGGGCCGGGCGCCGCTTCCTCCGCCCGCCACAACGCCACCATGCAATCCAGCTCCAACTGCGGCAGCTCCGGCCCGTGGGCGGAGGCGCGGCGCTTCTCGGCGCGGGCGGAGCCGGGCCGATTGCCGGCGCCTGCCGCGCCGCCGTTGGCGGTCACTTCTTGCCCTCGCGCAGCGCCGCTTGCAACCGCGCGGCCTTGTGCGCCAAATCTTCCGGCGGCCCCGGCGGCGTCAGCGTCCAGGGCGCGACCGGATCCGGCTCCGCCAGCCAGCGGTCCAGGCGCAGCACCGGCCGCCCGAGGGAATAGTTCATGCCGGTCCAGTCGCCCGGCAGCGATTGCTCCCGGCCGTACTGTTCCGCCATCGCCTGCATCTTGGAATCCAAATCGTCCAGCGCATGCAGCAGCAAGGCCTCCGGGAACATGGGCAGCTTGGGCGAACCGAATTCGTAATGCCCGTGATGGCTGAGGATCAGATGCTCCAGCACCACCTGGAGGCGGCGGGGAAACTCCGGCATGCGGGCCAGATGGCGGTGCAGAATTTCCAGCGCCAGGGTCATGTGCCCGAGCAACTGCCCCTCGCTGGTGTAGGCGAAGGAGCGCACATAGCTCAATTCGGCGATCTTCCCCAAATCGTGCAGGACGATGCCGGCGATGAGCAGGTCGGGGTTGACCTCCGGGTAGTTGGGCGCGATCATCCGCGCCGCGCGGCAGAGCGAGCGGACGTGTTGCAACAGCCCGCCGAAAAAGGCATGGTGCAGGGTCTTGGCCGCCGGGGCCCGCTGGAAGCGCGGCCCGATCTCGGGGTCGTCGAGAATGGCCAGCAGCAGGGCGCGCAGCGGCGCGTCGGCGACCGCCGCGGCGTAGCCGCGGACCTCGGCGAACATCTCCGCCACGTTTTCCGTGGTCGCGGGCAGATAATCCGCCAGCGTGATCTCGGCTTCCTCCAGCCGCCGCAGGCGGTGCACCTGCAACTGCGGGCGCTCGCGGAACAGCACGACGGTGCCTTGCACCTTGACGAAGTCGTCGCGCTCGAAGGTGTCCTGGACGGCCTCGACGTTGTCCCACATCTTGGCGTCGAGTTCCCCGCTGCGGTCGGCCAGCACCAGCGAGAGGTAAGGCTCGCCGGACTTTTTCTGCCGCACTTCCTTCTGCTTGACCAAGAAGGCGGTGGTCACGCGCTCCTCCGGCGCCAGTTCCGCCGCGAAGCGCGACTTCATCGGCTCGGCCGCCGCCACCGCCGTCTGTCCCGGCGCCGCTTCCGCTCCGCGTCCGTCCATGCTTGCCTCCGCCGTTTAGCTGACTCCGAAGCCGCTGCCGCCGCCCGAGGTCTTGTGGTGGATCTTCTTGGGCAGATCCTGGGGCAGCACGCGCATGAAATGGGTGATGTTCACCCCCGGGTTTTTGCCCGCGCCGGTGTCCACGTAGCCCTTGGCGATCTTGATGTAGGCCTTGGCGCGCAGATTTTCCAGATAGGTTTTCAGCTCCGGTTGCAGCAGCTGCTCATACACCTGCTGTTCGACCTGCGGCCGGGCCTGGGCCAGGGTTTCCTGGCCGGCGGGATGCTTCGAGTCCACCTTCAGGATCAGATAGCCATTGGCGGTATTGAGGACCTGGGTGACGCCGCCCGTGGGCAGGGCGAAGACCAGCCTTTCCAGCTGCGGCGCCAGCGTGCCCTTCTTGAAAAATCCGATGCTGCCGCCCTTGTCGGCGGTGGCGCCGTTGGAGTAGGTCTTGGCCAGCTTGGAGAAGTCTTCGCCGTTCGCGGCGCGCTGCTGGACCTGCTCCGCCAGGGTATGCAGCTTCGGCACCGCGGACTTCTTGACGCCCTGGGTGGAAATCAGAATTTCGCTGAGGTCCACGCCGGCGTGGCTGATGAATTGGCTCTTGTGTTTCTCGTAATACGTGCGCACCGCGCCCGGCGGCATGTCAATGCGCGGCGCCACGTCTTGCTGGATGACCATTTGGGTGAGGATGCCGTGCTTGATGTTCTGGCGAAAATCCGTATAACTTTGGCCCTGCGCCTGGACCGCCTGGCGCAGCGCCCGCATGGTGGGCAGGTGCATGTTCTGGCGGATCTGGTCCAGTTCGTGGATGGTCTGGGACTCCGCGCTATAGCCCAGGTCGCTGGCGCGCTGCAACAGCAACTGCTGGTCAATCAGGTCGCGCAGCAAGTTTTTCTTTTGCGCCGCCAGTTGCGCCGCCGTCGGCGGGGGGTTCTGGGAGCGCGCATCCACCGAAATCTCTTGCAGCGCCTTGCGGTAATCCACGGTGGTGATGACCTTGTTGTTGATCCAGGCGACGATGGATTCGACCGTTACGGCCCGGGGTTTGCGCGGTGCCGGGTTGGACCGGGGGCCGGGACGGGGGGCGGCGAAGGCGGCGCAGGCCAACGCGGCCGGCAACAGCAGGGTGAAGCGGAGGGAAAAGCGGGACATAGAGAAGATTCCTTGGGGGATTTTAGCCCATTACGGCGGCGTCCAGTCGCGGCAGCCGGGCGATGCCCTGGAGCGCCCGTGGGCATCCGCCGGCCGGCGAACCGCAGCCGTCAGCCCGCGGCGGCGCGGGCTCTCTTCTCACCTTAACCCTGCCGGACGGCGGCGCGCCAGCCGCGCTGGGCCGCCGCCGTCCCGCTCCGCAGACGGCTAGCGCCGGGCGCGATGCGCGTAGCCGGTGACCCAGGGGACGAAACCGTGGACCTTGGTGCGTAGAGTGAAGACGGTATGGCCGGCGGCGACATACAAAGTGGAATATCCCGGTCCGCCCCAGGCGAAATTGGTGGCGCCGTGGGGGAACTGGATGGTGCCGAGATGCTGCCCGGCGGCGTTCCACACCCAAATGCCGCCCGGCCCGGCGACCCAGACGTCGCCGCGGCGATCCACCTTCATGCCGTCCGGAACGCCGCCGGGTCCGCCGGGGCGCAGCGGCTCGACGCCGAAGATGCGGCCATCGGAGATGCGGCCATCGTGGAAGCGGAAGACACGGATGTTGCGCTGGGCGGTGTCGTTGATATACATGCGCCGCCCATCGGGGGAAAATGCCACGCCGTTGGGCTGGGTGAAGACCTTGGTGAGCAGCCGCAGCCGCCCGTGGCCGCCCAAGCGGTAGACGCCCTGGAAGGGCAGCTCCTTTTTCATGCTCTTGGTCAGGTCCAGCGTCGGGTCGGTGAAATAGAGCGCGCCGTCGGGCCCGAGGACGATATCGTTGGGCGTGTTGAGGCGCCGGCCGCGATAGCGGTCGGCCAGGATGCGATAGGTTCCGTTCGGCCGCACCAGAAGGACGGCGCGCAGGTCGCTGGCGCAGTCCACGAACTGATGGCGGCGGTTGTAGGTGTTGCCGTCCGGATCGCCGAGCGCGATCAAGACGCTCTTTTGCCCGCTGGGGCTGATGCGGTAGATCTTGTTCTGGAGTTCGTCGCTGACGTAGACGTAGCCGCGCGGCGTCCAGACCGGGCCTTCGGTAAACCCGAAGCCGCTGGCCAGCACATGCAGCCGCGCGCGGGGGCTGATGCGCTGGTCAAAGCTCCGGCGCAGCGCCTGCACCTGGAACGGCCAGGCCTTGCGCGCCGGGGGTTTTGCCGCCGCCGCCGCCGCGGAAGCCGCCGCGGGCTTTGCCGCCAGGGCCAGCCCCGCGAACATCAAGACCGCCGCCGCCATCACCGCCATCCGTCTCCGTTTGCCCATGGCCTTCTCCTTAAAACGCTCGGCGGAAGCCTCGGCCTGAACGCCGACGGGAACTGCCGCCAGCGGGCATGATGCCACATCATTCGGTGGCGCGGGCGCCAACGCTGTCGCTCGGCAGGGAAGTGCGGGGTATGCCTCCGGCTTGCGTACGGTCGCGCTGCGCGTGGAACCGGCCGGGCGCGTGGAACCCGCCGGGCGCGTGCAACCGGCCGGGCGCGTGGACCCGGCTTCAGCCTGTGTGCCGTGGGCTTTAGCCCGCGGACGCCCCCCAAGGCGGGGCGAGCACGCCGGCAGGATGCCGGCGCTCCCGGAACCCGCGAGTGCGCACGCAGGGCAGGGGCCCTACCCGCATGCGCGGTCGCCAGTGAGGGGACGCCTCCGATTGGCGCATTACTCCGCCAGGAGCAGGTCGGTGAAGATGAACCGGCTGTCGCGGTGCTGCTCGCCGCGGCGCACCGGAATGGGCTGGCGCAGCATGGGGCCGGTGTGCACGAAGCTATGGAACTCGCCGCGCTCGCCGCAGGGATCGGCCTCGGGCGGAAGATCGGCGAGCAGTTGCGGGTCATACTCGCGGCCGGCCAGGGCTTCGGGCAATTTCTCGGTATCGATGCAGGTCAGCG
>DAHUYO010000012.1 GCA_027315185.1 Acidobacteriota bacterium | reverse complement strand
GGCTCGCCGTGAAAGCTGATATCTTGCGGCGCCAGGCCGACGGTGGTGAAGGGGTAGACATGGTTGTGCGCCCCGAGCCGGGTAGGGCCGTGCACGACCACATGGGCCTCCAACCGGCAGTGCTCGCCCAATTCCACTTCGTCGGCGATGACGCAGCCCGGGCCGATGGTGCAGGAATCCGGAATGCGGGCGCCGGGGGCGATGGTGGCGGTGGGGGCGATGGGCATTCGCGGCGTGCCGCGCGGCTGGCGCGGCTTAAGAGGATTGTAAACTGCGGCGGCGAAAGGACCGAGCGCCGAGGCTAGCGTACGCCGGGTCATCGGGCGAGGGCATGCCCGCCCGCGCATCAAGCCTGAAGCGCGGCGCAGCCGCGCTGGGGCCCGCGCCAGGCGCTCCCCCACGCGGGCGGAGCTGGCATGTGGCCGCGAAAGCGGCGTGGAACGGGCTTCAGCCCGTGTGCGGCGGGCTTTAGCCCGCAGGCGCTCGCGCTCCCCAGGAGAGCGCGGCGGAATCGAGCTGGGACCCGCGCCAGGCAATTCCGCTAGGGCTCAGCGGGAGCGGCAGGGGCACGTTCGGCGACATGGCAGCTGAGGACGGCCTCGGCGGCGAGGCGGTCGCCGACGAAGGCTTGGCCCTGCATCTTGCCGTGGGAACTGCGCCAGGCGAGGACTTCCACCTCGATCCGCAGCTGATCACCGGGAACCACCGGGCGGCGGAAGCGGCCCTGATCCACGCCGGTGAAAAAGATCAGCTTGGATTCCGGCGCCGCTGCTTCCAACATGATCAGCAGGGCGCCGGCTTGGGCCATCGCCTCCAGGACCATCACGCCGGGCATGATCGGCTGGCCCGGAAAGTGGCCTTGAAAGAATGGCTCATTGACGCTGACGTTCTTGATGGCGGTGATATGGCGGCGGGGCTCAACGGCGGTAATGCGGTCCAGCAACAGAAATGGATAGCGGTGCGGCAGCAGCCGCTGAATGGCGAGAATGTCGAGCGGCGCGGCGAACGGCGCGGCGGACGGCGCGGAATGCGAAGCGGGATCAGTCACGAAGATAAATTATATGAGATTGGCCCGCGCGGCTGCGGGGCCGGGATGGCGAACGCGGAGGACGAATGAACGGCGAATGGCGAGTGGCGGCGGCACGGGAACCCGAAGCGATGGCGTGGTGGCGGCGATGGGTGGAACGGGAATCGCCCAGCGGCGACAAGGCGGCGATTGACTCCTGCGGGCGGGAAGTGGCGGCGGCGTTTGGCCCGCTCGGCTGGCGGGCGGAGTTCGTGGCCGGCGCCGAAGGCGACCATCTGATTCTGCGGCCCCCGGAGGAAATCGCAGGCGGTGGCGGCATGCTGCTGCTCGGCCATTTGGATACGGTGTACCCGATCGGTACGCTGGCGCGGATGCCCTGGTGGGAGGAGGGAGATCGTGTGTATGGGCCAGGGGTAATGGATATGAAGGGGGGGATTGCCGTGGCCTGGCTAGCGCTGCGCGCGCTGACGGCGGGCGGCGCGCTGCCCGCGGCGACGCTGCTGCTGGTCGCCGATGAGGAAACCGGCAGCGGCGGGTCGCGGGCATTGACGGAACGGTTGGCGCGGAAGGCGCGGGCGGTGCTGGTGCTGGAACCGGCGGCGGGGGAAACCGGAAAGCTGAAAACCGCCCGCAAGGGCATCGCCAATTTCACCCTGCGCGCCGAGGGGCGGGCGGCGCATGCGGGGGTGGATTATTTCGCCGGGTCCAACGCCATCGTGGAACTGGCGCGGCAGGCGGTGGAGCTGGCTAGCTGGAGCGACGAACGCCGCGGGATCACCGTGAACTGCGGCGTCATCCACGGCGGAACGCGCAGCAACGTGGTGCCCGCCGAGGCGGAACTGGCGGTGGATGCGCGGGCCTGGACGGCGGCGGATTTGGCTGCCGTCGAGACCCGCCTGCGGCGCTTGCGGGCGGTGGATGCGGGCGTACGGCTGGCCGTTACGGGCGGGGTCAACCGGCCGCCCATGGAACGCGGCCCGGCGGGTATGGCGCTGTTTGCCCGGGCGCGGGCGGCGGCGCAGGCGGCGGGCTTGGCGCTCGAGGAATGCGCCACCGGAGGGGGTTCGGACGGGAACTTCACCGCCGCGCTGGGTATCCCTACATTGGACGGAATGGGGGTGGTGGGGGGCGGGGCGCACTCGCCGGGGGAATGGGCGGCGCGGCACAGTCTGGTGGACCGGGCCGCGGTGCTGGCGGGCATGCTGGCAGGCTAGGCGCGGTGCGCCGGTGACGCTGGGCCGGGCTGCGCCCTGGGGCGGCGCCGCGAGCGTGCGCGGCGCGCCAACCGATCTGGGAGCCGCGGCTAGGGTATGACCAGGGTGACGGAGCCGAGCGCGCCGCTGACATTGTCGCGGACCACCGCCCGTGCCAGGGCGGGGCTATGCGCCGGCAGCACGAAGCGGCCGCGATAGTGCAGCGGGGTGTCCTCGAGGGCGATCTCCTGGAAAGGGCTGACATGGCTGCGGAAATGATCGGTCGGCAGGCGGCTGGTTTTGCCGGTTTTGGCCGATGTGGTCATGACCACCACGCTGAAGTCATACACATAGTCGCCATGGGGCGTGCGATGGAGCAGCCGAGCCAAGGGGATCAGCAGCGTGAACGGCAGTTCGTCAATGCGCCGGCGGGGATCGGCGCCCCGCCAATAGGGCGGGATGGGGCCGCGGCGCTTGCCGGGAATCAACGCCAGCGGCAGGCCGCGGAAATCCATCGGCGCGGTGGACCATTCGCGGACGCTCAGGTCGGCGGCGAGGAGGTTGGCGCCCTTCAGGTTTTTCGCTCGCTGGCGATAGCCATGGCGGTAGCGAATCGTGAGGCCGGGGCGCAACACGCGGACCTGAACATGGTGGTATTGGGCGAGCGGCCCATAGGGAAAATGGGGCGAGAAATACAGCGTGTATTGGTCGGCGAAGCGGTCCAGAGCCTGACGTGCCAGATGCCCGATGTCGTTGCGCTGGGCCATGGCGCTGCCGCCGGTGTTATCCGCCACTTCTTCGGCGGCGGCCAGAGCGGTTTGGCTGCCGCGGAGAGCGGCCGTGTCCAATGGGCTCGTTTGGGGGCCGCTGGCTGGGAAGCCGGCGCCCAGCGCAAAGCACCTGAGCCCGGTGGGATTGATGATGTACAAGGAGGCGTTGGCGGCATTGAACAGCGCCTCGGCGTCGGCGAGGAAATAACTGATGCGGCGCGGCGGGCCGCCCACGGCGTCGCTGGGGTCGGTGGAGAACCACAGGACTTCCTTGTGGCCAGGCACGCCCGCCAGCACCTGGCTGAGCAGACGCAGGGTGTTGATCCGCTGGTAAAAATCCGCGCGCCGTCCCGGGCCCAGCATCTTCGCTTGGGCCTGCTGGAAGCTCCGCAGCGCCGCCGCCAGCGCCTGGTTGAGCGGCCCACCGCCCTGCGGGATTCCCAACACCTGCGCGCCGGGAACCGCGACCGTGTTGCCCACCGCCGCGGAGACGCCGCCGATTGTCGTGGCCAAGGCTTTGGGCGTGGACAGCATTTGCTGCAATACCGCGGCGAGGCGGCCGCCGCGAGCGGTAAATGGCTGGACCATCTGCACGGCAGTGCCAATGCGAAAAATGCCGACGTCCACGCCCGCGGGCAATTCGGCCAGCGATTGCGTCAACTGGCGCCGCAGGCTTGGGAGGACCGTGACCGGGATGCCGAGGGCATCGAACAAGAGCACCACGTGGTTGCGAATCGTGGAGCGGGGGCGGTTATTGATGCCATTGCGGGGCAGAAACGACGGCCATCGGTCCAGTTGCGCGGCCACCGTGGATGAACCGCGTCCCGGCCCGTCCATGGCCACGACGGGCATCTGGTGGCCATCCACGCGCAGCTGGAAATCCTTCCGCCGCAGACCCGGTACGAACTGTCCGTGGCGGTTGCGCACGGTGACCGGGACGGCGACGAGCCGGGAGGTGACACGGAACTGGGCCGGGGCCGGCGACTGCGCGGCCAGGGCAGGAGGAAACAGACTGAGCGCCAAGCAGACGCTGGCAAGACGGCGCATAACTCGGCTCTATTCTGCACCCAAACGGCCACGGCTGGCGGTGACCGCTGCCTAATTGCCTAATGCAGATAGAGCGAAGCCAAGTGGCCGACGCCGAAAGTGACGACCGCTTCCAGCACGCCGATCAGGGTCATTTCCGCTCCCGCCCAGAACCAGGGTCGGTTGGTGAACAGGGTTTTGGCGGCGCCGACGCCGAAATGCGCCGCCAAGCTGATAATGAAGGCGACGACGACCGCGGTCAGCCCGCCGAGAAAAAAGAAGGGGATCACCGGGATCACGGCGCCGAGGGCGGTCGAGAGTCCCGCTGACCAGGCGGCGGGGCCGGGACGGCGGGTCGGCGGCGTGGCCAGGCCCAACTCTTCGGAGGCCATGCTCTGGAGGAACTGTTTGGGGTCCTGCTCCAAGCGCGCGACCAAGGTGGTGGCTTCGGCTTCGCTGAATCCCTTGAGCTGATAAAAGAGCTGGAGTTCCTCGCGTTCCTCGGCGGGCGATTCGGCGATCTCGCGGGCTTCACGGTGGATTTCGGCGTCGTAGAGCTCGCGGTCGCTCTTGGCGGCCAAATAGGCGCCGGCGCCCATGGACAGGGCGCTGGCGATCATGCCGGCGATGCCGCTGACGAGCACGTAGCGGCTGGTTTGGGTATAGCCGGCGACGCCGGCGACGATGCCGAAGACCGCGCCCAGGCCGTCATTGGCGCCATAGATGGCGTCGCTGAGCCAGGTGTGCTCATGGCGGTGCCAATGCTCACGGCCCATGGCGAAGGAGAGAGCATGCGCCGGCCCCTCGGTTTGGGCTAGGGTGCGGAGCTTGCGGGCATGGGAGCGCTCCTCGGCCTCGATTTCGCCCAGGATATCGCCGGCTTCGGGCCCGAACCGCTGCTCCATCTGGCGGTAGCGCTCGGCGGTGGAGACCTCCCCGGTTTCGCGGCGGCGGATGGCGGCGGTGTTGCCCATCCAGCCCAGCAGGCGCAGGCGCCAGCGGCTGGCCGCGCCCATTTGTGGCGGCTGAGCCCCGGGCCCGGCGAACTGGCGCAGCTTTTCCGCCCAGCGGGCGGCATGGCGCTCCTCGCTCGCGGCCAACCGCTCCAGCAGTTCCCTGCGGTGGGGGTCGGTTTCCTGCGCCGCCATTTGCCGGTAGAGGGCTGCGTCCTCCTGCTCGGCGAGATAATTCTGCTCAATCAAGCGGAGCAGGTCGCGACGGGAACGGACGTCCAGCCGATCGCCGGCGGATGGCTCCGATGCCGCGGAAGCATTGTCCGGCTTTTGCGGTGGCGGCATTGGAGATAAGGATAACAGTTGTGCGCCCCGCGCCCGCCCGCCAGTGCTCCGGGGAGCGTTCCTGGGAGCGCCGGCCCCGGGAGCGCCGGCATCCTGCCGGCAGGCTCCCTCCGCGCCGTCGGCGCGAAGAATCCCCTACGCCAGCCGCACGGGCTGCCGCCAGAGTGGTTTGCCGGTGGGAGCGCCGGCATCCTGTCGGCATGCTCCTGGCACGCGGGCGGACGCGCTGCTCCAGGGCCAATCTTCAGGCCGCGCGCACACTCCCGCTTTCACCGGGTTGCGCTCGATGTAGCGGGCCTGGGCCGCGAAATGCCGCGCCTCGCACATAAAGCGGTCGAAATACTCCCGCTGCCAGCAGGGGCGTGGCGCCGCCGGGTGTTTGGCTGTGAATGACTTCCAGGAGTGCACAATCGCCGCTAGGGAATACCCGGGTGCTGGGGTGAGCAGGACGTGGAGGTGGTTGGGCATCACCACCCAGGTGTGCAGCGTGTACCGGCACGGGTGGAAATAAAGCAGGGCGCCACTTACGGCGGCGGCGAACGTGGGATCGCACAGCGCGGCGTGGCGGCAGCGGTCCAGCTCCGCTTCCGCCAAGCGGTGCAACCAAACGGCCTGATTTGCGGGATGGGCGATGGCGGCCTGCTTGCGCCAGTTGGCGATCAGCTCCGCTGGCAGCGAGCCTGCGAGGCGAAAGCTGACGGCCTGCGGGATCGGTCCGCTGTCAAAGTGCGGGAGATAGCCGCGGGAATACCAGCCGGTGGGCACGGGGGAATGATTCTTCGGGAGGGCATGGCGCGCAAGACCCCATTGGCGGGGAATGCCGGCAAGATGCCGGCGCTCTCGGAGAAGCCGGCAAGATGCTGGCGGTCCTGGAAAAGCCGGCAGGATGCCGGCGCCCCCGGGGCGCTCCTGGCGCCCCCTGCCCGAACGTGGCGTACCCTAGCCGCCAATGGTCACCCGAACGGGCGGGATGGGGCCGCTCGGGGGCGGCGCACGACGGCGCTGCCTGGCCGCAAGGACAGGTCGCCGGGGGATGGGGGATCTGCTAACTTACAGAAAAGCGGGTGGTGGGCAAAGATTGCCCTGTCCCGAGCCCCGGCGCGACCGGTTTGGCGGCTGGGTTGCACGTAGGAAAGACGTCACCCGGCGGCACGGGATGGGAACTGGGGCCGGCGCGGGGAACAGGACAGTCTTTCAAGGAGATTTTGGCAATGAAGTTGAACCGCAAAACGCGCACTCAAGGCTTCTCGCTGATTGAGCTGCTGATCGTGGTGACGATCATCCTAATCCTCGCCGCCATCGCGATCCCCAAGCTCTTGACCGTGAAGCAAACCGCCAACGCCACGGCCGCCGTGGCCAACACCAAATCGCTGTTGCAGGCGCTGACGGCGTACCAGTCGCAGTACAACCAATACCCGGCTGCGCTCACCGATCTGGGCGGTGCCGCTGGCACGGCGCCGACCGCAACCGGGGCGGAGCTGGTGGATAACACCCTGGCTGACGCCGCGACGACGCCCTTCCAGGGTTACGTGTTTACCTACACTCCGACCGCGGGCACCGGCGGGCTCAACGACAGCTTCACCATGACCATCGACCCCAGCAGCACGGCCTCCGGCAATCGCCACTTCTTTACCGACGACAGCGACGTGATCCGCTGGAACGACGGCTCGGCGGCGTTGGTCACCAGCCCGCCGATCGGCACCAACGCCGCTGGCTAGGCCCGGCCGCAATCTGTCCCTTCATCCCGCGGCGCCCTGCTTATGGCTGGGCGCCGCGGCTTTTTTGGCGCCCGCCCGCTGCCCCCCGTCTTGGCCGCGGCCCTGCGTGGAACCGCCGGCATTTTGTGGAACAGGCTTCAGCCTGTGTGCGGGCAGGCTTTAGCCCGCCCCTCTCGGGGACGATCAGCGACCGCGGACTGAAGCCCGCGGCACACCGGCTAAAGCCGGTTCCACCACGGCCGGTTCCACCACGCAGAATCCACCGGACGGCCACCGGCGCCGCCATGCGCCAGCCGGCGCCAACTTGTGCGGGCGCTGGCAGCTGGGGTTTTGTGGAACAGGCTTTAGCCTGTCGCGTCCGGGGACGATCAGCGGCCGCGGGCTTTAGCCTGCCGGCGCCGGGGATGGTATCTTGGGTGCGAATGAGCGACGCGCGATTGCGGCGATACAACCGCTTCTTGCTGCTGGTGGCCGGGCTGGGTGGCCTGCTGTATGGCGTGGATGTGGGCATCATCGCCAGCGCCCTGCCCTACTTGCAGGCGACTTCGGGCCTAAACGCGGAACAGCTGTCGGTGGTGGTGGCGGCGGTGCTGCTGGGCGGCACCATCTCCACGCTGTTCGCCGGCTGGCTGGCGGATTGGATGGGACGGCGGGGGCTGATGATCGCCAGCGGCGCGATCTTCGTCATCAGCATCCCGATGATCGCCCTGGCCCATGGCTATGGGCCGCTGGTGCTGGGGCGGTTGTGCCAGGGTGTCAGCGCCGGCCTGATTGGCGTGGTGGTGCCGCTGTATTTGGCCGAGTGCCTGCCGGCGGCGACCCGGGGGCGAGGCACGGCGACATTCCAATGGCTGCTGACGCTGGGCATCGTGGCTGCGGCCGGGGCGGGCATGTACTTCAGCCTGCGCGTGGCGGACGTGGCCAAATTGGGGAACCCCAAGCTGCTGTTCGCGTTCAAGGACCAGGCGTGGCGGAGCATTTTCTGGGTCAGCCTGCCGCCGGGTTTGCTGTATCTGTTGGGTGGATTCGGCATCAGCGAATCGCCTCGCTGGCTTTACAAGAAGGGCCGGCGCGAGGCGGCGAAAGCGGCGCTGCGACGTTCGCGCACGCCAGAAGCGGCGCAGATCGAGATGGCAGAGATCGAGGCCGCCGCGGCGGCCGATGGCGCCCGGCGCGGCCAGCGCGGCGACAGCCTGTTGCAGCGGAAGTACGTGATTCCCTTCCTGCTGACCTGCGTGGTGCTCTCGCTGAACACCGCGACAGGCGTCAACTCCATCATCGGCTACAACACCAACATCCTGATCCAAAGCGGACTCTCCGACGTGCAGGCGCATTGGGGCTACATCCTGTTCACGCTCGTGAACTTCTTGACAACGGCGGTGGGCATGATGCTGGTGGACAAGCGCGGGCGGAAGTTCCTGCTGACCTTGGGGACCGCGGGCGTGGTGCTGTCGCTGGCGTGGACGGGCATTTTGTTCCTGCGCAATGAGCGCCAGACGGTGAGCGTGGTTGCGGCGGTGCGGCAAATGGTGACGCCGCGGCAAGGGCTCCAGTTGCAGTTCACGCCGGCGCTGGAGCAGCAGCTGCTGGCGGGGATGACCCCGGCGCAGGCGAGGCGGTTCGCCGGACGGCCGGCGTCCTTGTCGGTGATCTACGCCTATGGCGGTTTCCAGTTCGCGACGCCGGTTCTGCGCAGCGATTCGGCGTCCAAGCCGGTGGTGATCACGCGCAAGGATTCCCTGCCGGCCAACGGCGTGGTGGCGTTTTTCAGCGATCCCTTTAGCAACCTCGGGCAGGCGCGGCAAGCACCGCTGGTGATTCGGCAGGCCACGCTGACGCCGCTGCCGCCAGAGAGCAACGGCTGGATCGCGGCCCTCAGCCTGTTTTTCTTCATGGCTTGTTTCGCCATCGGTCCCGGGTGCGTGGTATGGGTGGTGCTGTCGGAGATGATGCCGACGCGGATCCGCTCCCAGGGCATGAGCATCGCGCTGCTGCTGAACGAAGCCGTGTCCACCACGCTGGCGGCGGTCTTTTTGCCCATGGTCGGCGAGTACGGCTACTCGACGGTGTTTTTCATGTTCGCCGGGTTTACCGTGATCTATTTTCTTGTGGCCTGGCTGTGGCTGCCGGAAACGAAGGGCAAGCGCCTGGAAGAAATCGAGGAGTTCTTTCAGGGCCACAAGCCGGCGGAGGGCGTCAAGAGCCCGGCATAGGCCACGGGCTGCGGCAGTCGAAGCGCCGGCGTGCTGCCGGCCTTTCGAGAATCCCCTCTTCGCGCGTGACCACGCGGGCTGCGCCGCCTGCGGCGGCGCTGAGGCGGGCGGCGCCGCGTGCGGCGTTTTCCGCGGTGCGGCTCAGGGGACGAGGCGGGCGACGACGGCTTCGTACGGCGGCAACACGACGCGGCCTAGGCGCAGCTGCGCAGGTTCAGCGCGCAAGCTGTCGGCGAGGACCACGGCGCCCTTACCGCCGAGATGATAGTTTTCCACCTGGCGGCGGTTGGACATGTTGATCGCCACCAGCACGGTCTCCCCACGCCAGCGGCGGAGATAGGAAAGGACCGCCGGATCACGGCGGTGGATAGCGATCCAAGCGCCACGCCGCAGGGCGGGGTCCTGCCGCTTCAAGGCGATCAGCCGCCGGTAGTAGCGCAGCAGGGAATGGGGCTGTGCGCGCTCCGTGGCGACATTGAAGCGCTTATAGCTGGGCGGAATCGGCAGCCAAGGCTTGGCTGGGGTTCCCGGCGGGCTGAAGCCGGCATCCGGGCCAGGGGTCCATTGCATGGGCGTGCGCTCACCGTCCCGGCCCTTGAAGACCGGCCAAAACCGCTTGCCCATTGGATCCACCACGTCGCTGCGCTTCTTGGGCGGGGTCGTGGTCATGCCGATGGCCTGGCCGTAGTAGAGGATCACGGCGCCGCGCAGGGTGAAGAGCAGGGTCGGCAGCAGGCGCGCGATTTTGGCGTTTTCCGGGGAGGTGTTATCGCGGCCATGGCCGTAGCGCTGCACCTCGCGCGGCTGGTCATGGTTGTCGAAGAACCACACCGGTGTCCCGTGGGCGGGGTTGTGGGTCCAAGCGGCGATCTGGCGGCGGAAGGCGGGTGCGGAAAGGCGGTTGACGTCGGCGAAAAGGAAATTGAAGGGTAGTTGGATTTCAGGATGCCGGGGCGTGCCGTAGAAGCGCGAGATCTGGGCGGCGGTTTTTCCCACGGTCTCGCCGATCAGCAGGCCGTGGTAGGGGGCGACGACGCGGCGGAGGGCTTGCAGAATGCGGTGCACGCCGGGTTGGTTGTAGTTGTATTTGTGATGCTGCTGGGGCAGCGGGAAATCGCCGGTGCGCATGGCGCCGGGCGGGTTGTTGGGAAAGCGCGGGTCCACCAGCAGGGTGCCGACCGAATCCAAGCGAAAACCGGCCACTCCCTGGCGCATCCAGAAGCGGGCACGGGCGAACATGGCGCTGCGGACGGCCGGATTGCGCCAATTCAGATCGGGCTGCTGGCGGTAATAGTAGTGGTAGTGATACTGGCGGCGCAGAGGATCGTACCGCCAGGCGGAGCCGCCGAAAAGCGAGGTCCAATTGTTCGGCGGTCCGCCGTTATGGCCGTCCCGCCAAATATAGAAATTGGCGTAGGGGCCGGTGCGGGAGCGGCGCGAGGCGACAAACCAGGGGTTTTGATTCGAGGTGTGCGCCAGGACCAGATCCATGAAGACATGGATATGGTCGCGATGGGCGGCGGCGACCAGGCGGTGGAAGTCAGCCATGGTGCCGTAGACCGGAGCGATCTGTTTGTAGTGGATGATGTCGTAGCCGCCATCCACGCCGCCGGAGGGATAGATCGGGGTCAGCCAAATGGCGTTGACGCCGAGCCAATGCAAATAGCCCAGCTTGCTGCGAATGCCGTTGAGGTCGCCGATGCCGTTGCCGTCGGAGTCCTTGAAGCTGCGCGGATAGACCTCATAAATCACCGCGTGCTGCCACCAGCGCAGCGGTTTCCGCCGGCGCCGGGCGTGCGCCGGGACGGAGGCCCGGGGCGGCCTGGCGGCGGCGTCAGGTGCGGTGCGAGGCCATAACGCGGCGGCGGCCAGGGCCGCGGCCACGGCGGCGAGAACCAATCTCCTCATCCCGCCATGGTACGCGGCGGGGCGGGGTGGGAAAAGCGGGTGGCTGGGTCCCCACCCCGACGCGGCGGGCTCGAATCCGTCACCCCGCGGGCTAAGGCCCATTCCGCCGAAGCCAGCCCGCAGTCACCCGGGCCGCCGCCGCGGGATGCCGGCGCTCCGGGCATCCGCGCGCTGCCGCGATTAGCTCAGGAATTCGCGGACGTAGGGGTCGGGATCCCGACGCAGTTCGGCGGCGGAGCCGTCGAAGATGGCGCGGCCCTGGCGCAGCAGCAAGAATGACGTATGACGAGCGCCTTCAGCGGCCCAGCGGGCGGTCTGCGTCGCATCGTCCCAGGCGTGCGTGGCCAGCAGGTAGCCGTCCTGAAGCCGATGGGTGGCGAGCAACGCAGTGACGTGATTGCAATCCCGCAGTTTGATGATCAAATCCATGATGGTGGTGGCGGTTTCCGGGTCCAAGCCGCCCGTGGGGGAGTCGAAGAGCATGATTTCCGGCGACGTGGCCAAGGCGCGGGCGATCGAGACGCGGTGTCGCATGCCGCCGGACAGTTCGGCGGGCATTTTGTCCATGACGCCATCGAGATTGACGAAGCTGAGGCAGGTGCGAACGCGTTCGTCCATCGCCTCGGGGGTTAAGACGCCATCTTCCTCCAGCCGGTAGGCGACGTTGTCGCGCACGCTGAGGGAATCGAAGAGCGCGCTTTCCTGGAAGGTCATGCCGATCTTGCGGCGCAGGTCGTAGAGTGCCTGCTCCTTCATTCCGCTGACTTCCTGGTCGAACACCCAGACGCGGCCGCGGTCGGGGCGGAGCAGGCCGAGGACCAGCTTCATCAGCACGCTTTTGCCGGCGCCGCTCTCGCCGAGCAATACCTTGGTTTCGCCGCGATGGACCTGAAGGGACACATCGTCCAGCACCGGGTTGCCGCCGAAGGAGAGCACGACATGCTCCAGGCGCACCACGATGTCGCCGGGCGGGGTTGCGGCGCCGCCCGCGGACGGCACGGATGCGGGTTGAGCCGGGGCGCCGCTCAAGTGCCTAGGATCCCGACCAATAGGCGGCTGAGGAGAAAGTCGCTGATGATGATCAGCAGCGAAGCCAAGACCACGGCCTGGGTGGTTGCCCGCCCGACCCCTTGGGTCCCGCCCCTTGCCTTCATGCCGTAATAACAGCCGACGGTGGCGATGATGCCGCCAAAGATGAGCGGTTTGATCAGCCCTTGGATCATGGAGCTGGCGTCCAATATGCGGAAGGCGGAGAACCAATAGAGCGCGCCGTTCATGTGGATGCCCATTACCGCGTAGACCCAGCCGCCGACGATGCCGCACATGTCGGCGATGAGGGTGAGGAAGAAGGTCATCACAATGGTCGCGATCAGCCGTGGGGTGACCAGCTTCTTGACCGGGTCGGTGCCCAGGGCGCGCATGGCGTCAATCTGCTCGGTGACGACCATGGAGCCGAGTTCGGAGGCCATGCCGCTGGCATTGCGGGCGCCGATCATGAGGGCGCTGAGCACCGGTCCCAACTCCAGCACTAGGGAGAGGCTGACCAATTGGCCGAGGCGGTCAATTTGGCCATATTCGGTCAGCGTGGCGGAGAGCTGCAACGCCATCACCGCGCCGGTGAAAAAACCGGTCAGCACCACGATCGGCAGAGAGCCGACGCCGATGGAGTCCATTTGCAAAAATGTATCGGCGGCGTAAAACGGGGTGGCCGCGATGTTGCGGAAGGCCTGCGCCGTGAGGAGCCAGAATTCCTGGAAGGAAAACAGCCACTGCTTCAGCGCTTGGCTCAGCGCCGAATCCGGCGGAGGCGCGCCCAGGGTGCGATCGGCCATGGCCCTAGCATACCCGGCGGGAGCATGCGACGGCAGCAGTTCGGCGCCCGGCCGGGGCTGGCGCCGGCGGCAGCCTCGGGGCGGGCCCCTGGCCCTGCGGGCGGGCCCCGGGGCCGAGTATGCTAGGCCAGGGCTGTTATGGACTGGAACTTTCCCGTGACCACGGCGGTGCGCTTGGCGGTGGCGCTGGGGGTAGGGCTGCTGGTGGGCCTGGAGCGGGAATGGGCGCACAAGGAAGTCGGTGTGCGCACCTTCGCCTTGACCGCGATGTTGGGGGCATTGTGCTGGCTGTTGAGCCCCGGATTCGCGCTCGCCGGCTGGATCGGAGTGTTTCTGCTGATCGCCGCCGTGAACGCCCGCAGCCTGTTGGTGAGCCGCGGCCTGGAGATCACTACGTCGGTGGCGCTGATGGTGACCTATGTCCTGGGCGTATTCCTCGGCCAGGGACACCTGATGGCGCCGGTGGCGGCGGCGATCGTGATGACGGCGCTGCTGGCCTGGAAAACCGAACTGGCGCGATTCGCCGAACGCCTGCTGATCCAAGAGATTCGCGGCGCTTTGTTGCTGGGGCTGCTGACGTTGGTGATCTATCCTTTGCTGCCCAAGGGATTCGTGGACCCCTGGCGGCTGGTGGACCCGCGAGACGTTTGGGTAGCGGTGATGGTGATTGCGGGCATCGGCTTTGGGAATTACGTTCTGTTGCGGCTTTACGGCGCCCGCGGCATGTATTACACCGCCGGGCTGGGCGGACTGGTGAACAGCACGGCCACGGTGGTGGAATTGTCGCGGGAGCTGGGGTCGGGCACGGGGATGGCGCCGATGGCGGTGGCGGCGATCCTGCTGACGTCGGTGGCGATGTTCGTGCGCAACTTAGGCATATTGGCGATTTTCGCCGCGCCCGCCGTGGCTACCGCCTGGGGGCCGATGGCGGTAATGGCGGCGCTGGCGGGGGTGTTTGCCTGGCGCGCTCACCGCCACGGCGCCGGGGAGGGCGCCCACCTGGAACTCAGCTCGCCGGTGGCGCTGGGACGGGTGCTGCTATTTGGGGCGATGTTTTTGGGGATTGAAGTGACGGCGAACTTGGCGCAAAGGTACTTGGGAGGGGGCGGGTTTTTGCTGGTCAGCTTGCTGGGCGGCCTGGTGAGCAGCGCCAGCACGGTGGCGGCGGCGGCGGTGCTGGCGGAGCATGGGCGGATCAGCTTTGCGCTTGCCGGGGCGGCGACGGTGCTATCGTCGGTCAGCAGCGCGCTGGTCAATTTGCCGTTGCTGTATCGGCAATCCCGGCAGAAGGCGGTTACGCGGCGCGTGGCGCTGCTGTCGGTGGGCATGGCGGCGGCGGGGCTGGTGGTGCTCGGCGCAGCCCTGGCCTGGTGACGGCTGCGCCGCGCCTCCCCAATCTCGCTCCCGTGGAACAGGCTTTAGCCTGTGTGCGGCAGGCTTCAGCCTGCCGAGCAAAAGAACGAAACTCCGTGCCCGGCCCGGGGTCGCCGGCGCCGGCGGGGCTACTGCAAAAAGACCGGCTGGTTCAGGCGGATGGTGACTGGGGTGCCGGCGGGCAGGTTCAGGGGGCCGCGTTTGCTGGCCAGCAGTACGCCCAAACCTGCGCCGGCGGCCGTGCCGATGGCCGCTCCCTTGCCGCCGCCGAAGATGGCGCCGAGCAGCGCGCCGACGGCGCCGCCCGCCGCTACGTTGCCCACGGTGCTGCGCGTGCGGCTCTGCTGCACCTGGCCTTCGCTGGTGGTGGAGGGCTTGCCCTCCACGGCGCCGCCCACCGCCTGGCCCACGCCGGAGCCTTGCTGCCCGACCTGCGCCACGGTAGCTTCCAAGGCGGCGGTACGGCCGTTGGGCAGACGGATCTGCTGAAACTGCATTTGGAGCGTAGACTCACCGGTCAGCCCAGTGGCGGCATGCACCGCGCCGACGCGCCCCAGTACCTCACTGTTGACGGGGATGACCAGATTGCCGGCCGCGTCCCGCACCGGTTGGGTCACGGTGGCGGAGAAGGGCTGGTTGGGCTGGGTGCTTTGCGTGCTGAGCGCATTCTGCAATTGCAAGTGGAGAACGGTCCCGGCGGGCACCGTTCCGGCGGAGGCGCCCTGCGGTGCGCCCGGGGCGGGCGGCGCGGCGGGAGCAGCGGCGTTGGTGGCGGGCGCGGCGGCCGCGGCGGAGGGCTGCGGCGCCCGGCCGTAGTAGCCGTCGTTGTAGCCGGCCTGGAAGCCCTGGCGGTAGTTGGCTTGGTACTGCGTCAGGCTGAGCCCGGAGCCCGGCTGATAGCCCTGGTTGGCTTCCGCGTAGAGCGGCTGGTTTTGGACGCCATAGGCTAGCTTGTGCTGGGCGTCATACCGGCCGCTGGCGTAGCCCGCCTGGTAGGCCAGGTTGTTGACCCGTTGTTGCTCGCTGGCTTGCCCGTTGACGGCGCCCGTTTGTCCCGGAGCGGCTGCGGTTTGGGCGCACAGCGCCGCGCTCAGGCAGAGGGCGGCGCTTAGCGCGGCAACGCGAACTGGGGCGTGAGACAGCATCCCGGGCTAGATGCGGCCGGAACTTTTAGGGTTGGTCACGGGGCAAGCCGAGGACACGCTTCATCTCCCGGGCCACGCCGAGCAGCAGGCGAATGTCGGCGGGGCGCAAGCGCCACGCCAGCAGCATGCGGCGGAGCCGGCGCATTTGGCCGGCGCGCTGCTGGGGGCGGAAAACGCCGATGTGCTCCAGTACGGGCGTGATTTGCCGGACCAATAGGTCGCGCTGGCCCCAGTTGGCGGCGGGGTCTTCCGGGGCCGCCGGCGCCGCCCGGCGGCGCTGCAACTCATAGGCGCAGACGGCGACGGCCTGGCCTAGGTTCATGGACGGCGCGGCGGGGGCGGTATCTATGTGGGCCAGCACATGGCAGCAGCCGATGTCGGCGACCGTCATGCCGGTTTTCTCGCTGCCGAACACCAGCGCGCAGCGCGTGGCGGGAAGGCGGCGGGCGAGGTCGCTCCAATCGGCGACGGGGATCTCCGGATGGCGGCCGGCCAGGCCCGCGGTGCCGATAACGTAGCCGCAATCGGCGATGGCTTCGGGCAGGGAAGCGAAGACTCGCGCCTGCGCCAGCACCGCGGCGCCGGCGCGCGCCGAGCGGGCGCGCCGCCAGGCTTCGCCGTAGGGGCGCACCAGGGCCAGGTCCGCCAGGCCGAAGTTAGCCATGGCGCGGGCGGCGGCGCCAATATTGAGGGGATTGCGGGCGCCGACCAATACGATGCGGATCGGTGTTCCGCGCCCGCCGGCCGGCCGAGCGGGCGCAACCGGCGCCGCCTCCGGAACCGCCGTCTCCGGTTGCGAGGAAGATCTCACGCTCCCAGCCTAGCAGCCGCACCTTGGGCGGCGCTGGCTCATGCGGAAGCGGCGAGCCGCTGATAGAGGGCGAAATATTCCCGCGCCATGCGGCGGGCGTCGAAACGGCGCTCGGCGTGGCGGCGGCACGCCGCGGGGCGGATTTGGCCGATCCGGGCGGCGGCGGCGGCGAGGGCATCTAGGGAATCGCCCACCCAGCCGGTGACGCCGGAGCGTACGACCTCCGGTAACGCGCCGCTGCGCCAGGCCAGGACCGGACGGCCGCAAGCGGCGGCTTCCATGGCCACCAGCGAACTGGTTTCTTCCGCCTGGGAGGGAATAACCAGGGCCGCCGCCGATTGCAGCCAGGTGACCTTTTGCGCCCGGGTCAACGCCGGCAGCCATCGCACGTCGCCGCCCAAATACGGGGCAATCCGCCGGCGGAAATATTCCTGATGCGCCGGAAAGGGGTAGACCGTTCCCGCAATCACCAGTCGCCGATGCAGGCGCCGGGCCAGTGAAATCGCCAGATGCGGGGCTTTCTCCGGGCAGATGCGGCCGAGCACCAGCAAATACGAGCCCGGCGGCGCTCCCGGGCGATAGCGGCTCAAGTCCACGCCATTGGCGATGTAGCCGCGTAGGCGCGGCCGTGCGGGGGGAGGCAAGGCGCGGTGCAGCCTGCGGTGTTGCGTGCGGCTGACCGCCTGAAAGAAGAGATTGCACGGCGCGGCTGCGAACGCCTCTGGCGGGTACTGCGACAGGGGCAGATGGACCGTCCACAGGCAGGGCAGCGCCAAGGCGGCGGCATGGCGGTGGAAGCTGGCGCCCTGCACATGCACCAGATCGTAGCGGCGGCGGCGCAGTTCGGCGAGGGCCGCGGCATCATGCGCGGCGGCCAATCGCGCCTGTGCGGCGTCATCCGCGGGAGGTGCGCCGGCGGCCCAATAGCCGGCATTGGTGCGGACCACGCGGCCGGGCAGTTGGCTGGGCGCGGCGGCGACCGTTACCAGGCGCAGCCGCTCCACATAGGGGGATTGGACATGGAGAGCCGCTAATTGGGCCGCCACTTGCTCGGTGCCGCCGCAAGCGGCGGGAGAAACCGGTGTGAGCGCGTAGGCGACGCTGAGCAGCCGCAACGGCGCCGACGGCGGGCGGCGCCGGATCACGGTGGCCCGCATGTCCGGGTGGCCGGCGGCAGTTCCCAACCCCAAGCGGTCCACACCGCATGGCGCCGTGGCGGACGGCGGCGTAGGGGGCGAAATTGCTCAACGGAAGGCACGGGAAGAAAAGGCGCTAGCGTTGCCCTTTGGCTGCGGTACGCCGTCAGCGCCTGCACCTTGGCGGCATGCTCCGCGCGATTCAGCGCTAACTGGATGACGCCGGAGCCGGGGGGGAACCATGCGTAGCGGGTCTGGCCGCGGTGGCGGGCATAAAGCGGATATTCCCAAACCGTGGCGCCGCGGGCCCAATGTCGGCAAGCCTGGCGCGCCACGTCGTTGGCGGCGTCATGATCGGGGTGGCCATTTTCGCGGGCTGGAACCAGCCAAGCGATCGCGCCGGAGGCGAGGGCCACGGCGCGCAGGTGGGCCATGGCCCGGGGCCAATACTCGCGCAACTCAAGATCGGGAATGGAAACGAAGTGCAAGCGCACCGCCGACAGGCCCAGGGCCTGGGCGGCGGCCAAGGCTTCGGCCCGGCGCCGGCGGCGGTAGGCGGCGCGGCCGCCGCGGAAATCATGGGCGAAAAACTGGCGCCGGCGCGGCGCGCCGTCCGTGAGGAACAAAACATGCACCGGGCGCCCGCGTGCGGCGCAGTGGGCGGCGAAGCCGCCGGCGCCGGCGGTTTCATCATCAGGGTGGGCCGCGAGAATGAGAAGTGGGCCGGAGCCGCGGAGCAAGCACATGCGCTGGCAGGGGAGATGCGCGGCGCGGCCCGCCTGCTGTATAGTCGCCGAAGTATGGCCTTGGCGTTGGAATACGCAAGCGCGCGGCAAGCCCAGCAATGGGACCAGTTGCAGGAATTTCTCCGCATCCCCAGCGTCAGCACACTGCCCGCACACAAGCCGGACGTGGAGCGCGCGGCGGAATGGGTCAAGAGCCATCTGGCCGAGGCGGGGATGGAGCACGCGGAGGTGATCCCCACCGGTGGCCATCCTTTGGTCTATGCGGATTGGCTGCACGCGGCCGGCGCGCCGACGATTTTGTGCTATGGCCATTACGACGTGCAGCCCGCCGAGCCGCTAGAAGAGTGGCAAAGCCCTCCCTTCATGCCGGTTTTGCGGGACGGCAATATTTATGCCCGCGGGGCGGCGGATGACAAGGGACAGCTGTATGCGCAAATGCAAGCGGCGGACGCTTTTTTGCGCGGGGAGGGACGGTTGCCGGTCAACCTTCGGTTCGTGATTGAGGGCGAGGAAGAAGTCGGCGGCGAAGGCATCGAGGCCTACGTGCGGCGGAATGCCGCCGCGCTGGGCTGCGATGCTGTGTTGATTACCGATACGACGCAGTTTGCCGCCGGCCTGCCCACGCTCAACACGGGTTTGCGGGGAATGGTTTATGCCGAGGTGCGTTTGCGGGGGGCGGAAGCAGATCTGCACTCCGGGTTGTACGGCGGCGTGGCGCCGAATCCGCTGGAGGCGTTGGCGCGCATCATCTGCGGCCTAAAGGATGCCGGTGGCAGAATCCTGATTCCGGGATTTTATGATGCACTGCGTCCACCCAGCGCGGCCGAGGCCGCGGATTGGGCGCGGTTGCCATTCGATGCGGAACGCTACCGGAGGGAAGAGGTTAGGGCAGCGGCGTTGAGTGGCGAATTGGAATATGCGCCGTTAGAACGGGTTTGGGCGCGGCCCACTTTGGAGGTGCACGGTATCGCCGGCGGGTTTACCGCCGCGGGCGCCAAAACCGTGATCCCCGCGCGAGCAGCGGCCAAAATCAGCATGCGGCTGGCGCCGGCCCAGGCACCGGCGGCGATGGCGGCGGCCTTCGAGCGGCGCGTGCGGGAGTTGACGCCGGCGGGATTCACGCTGGAGGTCGAAATTCTGCATACGGCCGAGCCGGTGCTGGTGGAAAGCGAAAACCGGTTTCTGCGCGCCGCGGCGCAAGCGCTCGAGCAGACCTACGGCCGGCCGCCGGTGCTGGTGCGTTCCGGCGGCTCCATTCCGATTGCCGCTTTGTTTGCCCAAACGCTGGGTGCGCCCGTGGTGCTGATGGGCTTCGCCACGCCGGATTGCGGTGCCCACGGGCCGAATGAGAAGCTGCCACTGGCGAACTTGCAACAGGCGGTCGCCACGGTGATCCGCTTTTTTGCGGCGGCGGCACAGTCTGCCTAACCCGCGCTGGAAGCCAAGGGAGGTAGCGGCTGCGGCGCAGCCGCCGCCGGCAGGCAGCGACGGGTTGCGACTTGCAGCGGCCGCGTGCGCGGCGGCGGCCGCCGCCGAATCTCAGCCGGCGGTGCGCCCGCGGCGGGCCGTCCAAACCGTGGAAGGCAGAGCCGCCTAATCTTGGCCGGCGGCCGCGCGGTCCGCCAGCACCAACACATCCCGGTGCCGGCGCAGGAAGCTGGCGGGGCAGTCTGGGCCGATCGGCCCATCGAGCGCTTGGCGCAGCGTGGCCGCTTTGCGCGCGCCACTCACCAGCAAGATGATCCGTTTGGCGCGGAGAATAACCCCTATGCCCGTAGTGACGCCGAACTCGGGCACCTCCTCGCCCTGCCAATACTCTTCGTTGGCATCGCGGGTGCTCGCGCTCAGCGGTACCACGCGGGTTGCGGAATCGCCCGGAGAGCCGGGTTCGTTGAAGCCGATATGACCATTCAGGCCTAGGCCGAGCAGTTGCAGGTCGCAGCCGCCCCACTGCTCCAGTTGGCGATCGTAGGCGGCGCAAGCCGCGGCAATGCCTTCGAGATCCGATGGCATGCGCAGGAGCCGCTCCGGAGCGATCGCGGCGGCGGCCAGAAAGTGGGACTGCAACCATTGGTAAAAGCTGATGGGGCGGTCGCCGGCCCCCAGATATTCATCCAGCATGGCGACCCGGGCGCGGGAGAAATTCACATCGCGGCGGGCCAGCAGCGCTGCATAGACGGGAACCGGCGTGTTGCCCGTGGGCAGACCGAGGACGGCATCCGGTTTTACCCGCAGCGTGGCGGCGATATGCTCGGCGGCGGTGGCGCCGAACGCCTCGGGTGCGACCACCTGAACGGTGGGAGTCGAAAGAGTCATCATTGGCAGCATAGCAAGGGCGCTGGGCCGTACGGGCTCGCGCCGCGAGCGGATGGGCCATTCCCGCGGGTGGCGCCGCGCGCGCGATCTTGGCGCCGCCGCCTCGCGCGCCGATCCCGCCCGCCACCGTGCGCAGTCGCGCCGAGGGTGGGTGATTCCGGCTTTGCGCCTAGTTGCGCCCAATTCCCGGTTGGCGTATATTCGGTATGACAACTGAATATCCGGACTCGGCTGGCAAGCCGAGTCTGCCCTGAATCATCGAGAGTGGCTGAGGGAACAGGCCCGTAGAAGCCACGGCAACCGGTTTCGCTGGGAGTGCCGCAAACAGCGGCGCACCGCGGGGCGTCAAGGTGCCAATTCCTGCCCAAGAAAATCGCCGAGCGGTTTTGGCTTGGGAAAGATGAGACAAGGGGCGGTCGGTTCTCCTTCCAGCCTCTTCTCACAGAAGGGGCTTTTTCATTGATCGCCGCCTTCTTTTGCACGGCCTCTCTCGGTCTCCCGGGCGCGGAGCATTCGCCAGAGGCCTGCTATGTCGTTTGAAACCGGTTTGCGATGCCGCGATTGCGGCAAACAATTTCGTCCCCAACCGATTGCCGCGTGCGATGAGTGCTTCGCGCCGCTGGAGATCGAATACGATCTGGAAGCGGTGGGCCGCGCCACCAGTCCGGCATTATGGGCGTCGCGGCCGCGCGACATGTGGCGCTACCGGGAATTGCTGCCGCTGGATGCGGTGCCCGCCAACCTGCCGACCGGCGGCACGCCGCTGATACCCGCGCCACGGCTGGGACGCGTGCTGGGCGCGCGGCGCTTGTTCCTGAAAAACGACGCGGTCAATTTCCCCACGCTTTCGTTCAAGGACCGGGTGGTGGCGGTGGCGTTGCGCAAGGCCCAGGAGTTTGGCTTTACGACCGTCGCCTGCTCGTCCACCGGCAACCTGGCCAATGCCGTCGCGGCGCAAGCGGCGATGCTGGGTCTGCCCGCCTATATCTTCGTTCCCACCGGCCTGGAACCCGCCAAGGTCGCGGCGACGCTCATTTACGGCGCCCACTTGATCCAGATTGAAGGCAACTACGACCATGTGAACCGGCTCTGCGCCGAGATCGCGCAGCGCTTTCCCTGGGGAATCGTCAACGTCAATTTGCGCTCCTATTACGCCGAGGGCTCCAAGACGGTGGGTTTTGAAATTGCGGAGCAGCTCGGCGGTGAGTTGCCCGCGGCGCTGGTCTGTCCCATGGCCGGCGGCTCGCTGATCGGCAAAATCGCCAAAGCCTTCCGCGAGTTGCGCCAACTGGGCTGGGCGCGGGGCGAGACGGCGATTTGCGGCGCCCAGGCTACCGGCTGTTCGCCCATCTCGAAGGCGGTGAAATCCGGCCGCGGGGAAATCGAACCGCAGCGGCCGCAGACGATTGCCCGCAGCTTGGCGATCGGCAACCCCGCCGACGGCTTCTACGCCGCCAAGCTGGTGCGAGAAAGCGGCGGGTGGGCCGAAGACGCCAGCGATGGAGAGATCGTCGCCGCCATGCGGCTGCTGGCGGAGACCGAGGGCATCTTCGCTGAAACCGCGGGCGGGGTAACGGTTGCCTGCGCGCAAAAGCTCCTGGCGCAAGGGCGCCTGAATCCGGACCGCCCGATCGTGCTGGTGCTGACCGGCAACGGCCTGAAGACCCTGGATGCCGTGGCGGCCGACCAGGCGGCGGCGCCGGTCATTCGTCCGCGCCTGCAAGATCTGGAGGCGCTGCTCGCCGCCCATTCCGAGCCTGCCCTCGCCACTGCCTAAGCCCCTCCCGGAGACGTTTCCATGTACACCTTGCGCATCCCCACCCCATTGCAAAAATTCACCGACGGCCAAGCGAGCCTGGACTGCCAAGCCGCCAACCTGCCCGCGCTGATCACGGAATTGGCCGGGCGGTTTCCCGAACTGCGCGAGCGCATTTGCGAGGCGGACGGCCGCCCGCGGCGGTTCTTCAACGTCTACGTCAATGACGAGGATATTCGGTTTTTGGGCGGCCCGGAGTATCAGTTCCGGCCCGGCGACGACGTCCTCATCCTGCCTTCTATCGCCGGCGGAGCCTAGCGGCGAAGGCGTGCGGTCAGTTGCCGCTGCGGCCGGTTTTCGCATTGACGCTGCCGCCGGCTTTTGCTACTTTTCCAAGTTACCGCCTATTTTCCGCCGCCTTAGCCGCCTCGCAGGGCCCGCGGGTGGGGCGCGGACGTGCAGCGGGCTCAGCCAGAATGATTGCAAAACAGATTTTTCTGTCCAAAGGCGTGGGCAAGCACCGCGAGCGCTTGACCAGCTTCGAGTTGGCGCTGCGCGATGCTGGCATTGCCGCCTGTAACCTAGTCCGCGTCTCCAGTATCTTTCCGCCACGGTGCAAGTTGATCCCGCGCTCCGCCGGCCTCAAGTTGCTGAGCCCAGGCGAGGTGGTTTTCGCGGTGCTGAGCGAAAACTCCACCCGCGAGCCGCACCGCCTGATCGCAGCTTCGATTGGCTTGGCTTTGCCCGCCGATCGTAATGCCTACGGCTACTTGTCGGAGCATCATTCCTTCGGCGAGGCAGAGCAGCAGGCGGGCGAATACGCCGAGGAATTGGCGGCGGAGATGCTCGCCACGACGCTGGCGGTGGACTTCGATCCCGACCGTTCCTGGGACGAAAAGAAGGAAATTTATCGCATCTCCAACAAGATTGTTCGCACCCTCAACGTGACCCAGTCGGCGGTGGGAGACAAGCGGGGGCTGTGGACCACGGTTCTTTCCTGTGCCATTTTGATCGGAGAGTAGCGCCACGGCCGATTTGCCCGCGCCCACGGTACTCATTCGGGAAATCTTGGCGTTGCTGGCCGAGCATGCGCCGGAGGGACTGGACTATGTATCCGTCTTCATGTTCCTCAATACGGTGGCCGGCGGCCATTATGAGGAGCGCTACCAGGAAGCGGAGATCCGTGAGGCCTTGAAGGCCGCCGTGGAATGGGGTTGGGTGGCGCCGGGTGGCGATGGCGAGGCAGGTCCGGTGTCGGGGACGGGGCCAGCCGCCGGGCCGGGCGCCGGCCGATTGCATCTCACTGACTCTGGCCGCACCGCGCTGGCCAGCTGATTCGTACCCTGCTGATCCTGAGCCGCCGGAGGCCCTAATTTTGGCTGCCGCGTTTCCGTCCGCCGAGACCCCGCCCGTGGAAATTGCCGGCGCCCGCATTTTGGTGGTGGACGACGATGATGTCGGACGGGAATTGACGGCGGAGATGCTGCGCCTTCGGGGTTTCCAGGTGCGGATGGCGCCAACCTGCCACGAGGGCATGGAAGTGTTCCAACGCTGGGAGCCGGATCTGGCGCTGCTGGACGTGGTGTTGCCCGACGGGAGCGGCATTGAGATGTGCCGCCATATCAAGCAGCACGGCAGAACCCGCTTGGTGCCGGTGATGTTGATCACGGGTTTGACGGACCATGAATCGAAGATTCGTGGCATCGAGGCCGGCGCCGACGACTTCCTCAACAAGCCGGTGGACCCGCCCGAGCTATTCGCCCGGGTGGTCAGTTTGATCAAGCTGAAGCGCTACACCGATGAGCTGGAAAGCGCTGAGGATGTCCTGTTTACCTTGGCGCTTGGGGTGGAAGCGCGGGACAAATATACCCAAGGACATTGCCAACGCCTAGCAACGCAAGCCGCGGCCCTGGGCCAGCGCTTGGGGCTGGCGCGGGAAGACGTGGTCGCACTGCGCCGCGGCGGGGTGCTGCACGATATCGGCAAGATCGCCGTGCCGGATGTGATCCTGCGCAAGCCGACCGGGCTGACAGAAGCGGAATGGCAGATCATGCGCATGCATCCTAGTTCGGGCGAGGAGATCTGCCGGCCGCTGCGGTCGCTCGCCCGGGTACTGCCGATTATCCGGCATCACCACGAACACTGGAATGGGGGTGGCTACCCTGACCACTTGGAGGCGGAGAACATTCCATTGCTCGCCCGCATCTTACAGGTGGTGGACGCCTATGACGCCCTAACCACCGAGCGGCCCTACAAGCCCGCATGGACGGAGGAGCGGGCGCGGGCGCAATTGACAACGGAGACCGAACAGGGGTGGTGGGATCCGCATATTATGGGCGAATACCTGGCGATGCTGCGGCAACCACCACAGCCGCCTGAGTCGCCCGCCGCCTGACAACATGCCTGCCGCCGCCATTCCGTCGCCCGCGCCGGAACTGAGTATTGTGATCCCTGCCTTCAACGAGGAGCAGCGCCTGCCGCGCACGCTGGCGGAGCTGGAGCGGGCGTTGGGCCGGCGCCGCAGCGAAGTGGAAGTGCTCGTGGTGGATGACGGTTCCAGCGACGCCACCGCGTCTGTCGTCCGCGCCTTCCGCGCCTCGTTTCCCTTGCGGGTGCTGGCCAACCCCGGAAATCGGGGCAAGGGCTACAGCGTGCGCCACGGCATGCTGGCGGCCCGCGGACGTTACCTGCTGTTCACCGACGCCGACCTTTCGGCGCCGATCGGCGAACTCGCCAAGCTGCGAGCGGCACTGGATGCCGGCGCCGATATCGCCATTGGCAGCCGGGCGGAGGCGGAGCTGATCCAGGCGCACCAGAGCCGCTTTCGCGAATCCGCTGGCCGGTTCTTCAATCGGCTGGTGGTGCTGACGCTGGGCTTGCCGTTCCGCGATACGCAGTGCGGGTTCAAGCTCTTCCGGCAGGAAGCCGCGGCGCGGATCTTTCCGCTGCAACGCATCGAGGGCTGGGGCTTCGATCCGGAACTGCTGTTTTTGGCCAAACTGCAAGGGTGGAAGGTGCAAGAGGTGCCGGTCATATGGAGTCACGCCGCCGGCGCCAAGATTCGCTTGCTCCGCGACAGCGGACGGATGTTCGCGGACCTGGTCCGCATCCGCTGGTACGCGCTGCGCGGTGGCTACCGCCGGGCGGCGGCGCGAGACTCCGCGGTAGCCTAGCGGCGGCGCGGCGAGCGGCGCTTCGGCGGGGTGGGGCGCGGCGGGGCTGCCGTGGGGCCGAAGCGGCGCAATAAAATGACCTCGCCATCGCTGATCGAGCGCAGCAGAAGCAACTTGCGCCCGGCCAACACTTGCCAGTGCTCATGGCTCAGGAAACGCTCCGCGCGGGAGGCGATGGCCATCACATTGCCTTCCAACCAATAGCTGAGACGTACGTGATGCGCGCCGCTGCTCAGTTCCACCGTGCCGGGATGAGAAATGCCGGCGTCGGCTGGCAGCGGTTGGAAGTCCATCTCCGACCAATTGGCTACATCGGCTACCTCCGCTGCCCGCTGAATCAAATTGGCGCCAAAGGTCGCCTGCGGCGCCTGCTGCACGTGTTCCACCTGCCATCGGCCGGGCAGGAACTGAGCCGTGGCGGTGAGCGCCCGTGGCTCCGCTGCGGTCAGCGGCAGGCTGCCGGGAGGGACGAAATTGGGATTCGCGCAGCCGGTTCCCGCGGCGGCGGCCAACAACACGGCCGCGGCCAGGGCCCATCCGCCGCGCCCGCGCCGGCCCGCCCGTCCCCCGGCTGGGCGCCGGCGCGCCGAGGAACCGTGGGTCACCGCCGCTCGACTCCGTGGACGCCGGCGATGGCCTTGAGTCCGGATTGGATCCCCTCCAATTGCGACAGATCGCGCGCTTCCAGGATGACCTCAATGGTGGCCCGGCCTTGCCCGGTACGGGCGGCGATATGGCCGATATTGGCGCCGCTGGCGGAGATCACGGCCGTGATGGCGTTGAGCAGCCCCGCGCAATCGTCGGTGTGCAGGCGCAGGCGCACCGGTTGCGGGGCGTCGGCATGCGGCGCCCACGCGACGTCAATGCGGCGGTCGGGCTGGTACATCAGGTTCTGGACGTTGGCGCAGTGCTCGGCATGGACCGCGACGCCCCGGCCACGGGTAATGTAGCCGACAATCGGCTCGCCGGGCAGCGGGTGGCAACAGCGGGCGCGATAGACCATTAAATCGTGGAAGCCGCGCACCAGAATCGGCCCCGCGCCCTCGCCGCCCGCCGGCCGCGGGAGGCGCGGCGTTTTGGCTGGACCGCTCCGGTCACCGGCCAGGCGGCCAAAGATTTGCCGGGCGGAGATTTTGCCGTACCCGATCGCCGCCTGCACATCTTCCGCTTGCAAGTACCCGTATTCCGTGCCGGCCTGGGCCAGATCCGCATCACGCAAAAGACGCAGGCCGCCGTCCCGCTTGCGCGCTTCGCGCTCCAAGGCGCGCCGTCCAATGTCCACCGCCTGCGCCCGCTCTTGCGCGCTCACCCAATGGCGGATCTTTTGCCGTGCTCGCGCCGTCTTGACAAAGCCCAGCCAGTCCCGGCTGGGGGCGTGGCCCGGCTGCGTCAGGATCTCGACGATGTCGCCATTTTGGATGGGCGTGCGCAGCGGCGCCATGCGGCCGTTCAACTTGGCGCCCACGCAATGGTGGCCGACCTCGGTGTGGATGGCGAAGGCAAAATCCACGGGAGTCGCATCCCGGGGCAGGCGGATGATCTTGCCCTTGGGCGTGAACGCGTACACCTCCTCGGGCTGCAGGTCCACCTTCAGCGTCGCCAGGAACTCGCCCGGATCGCGCATCTCCTGCTGCCACTCCACCACGCGGCGCAGCCAGCCGATGCGCTCGTCTTCGGGCTCGGCGGTCAAACCCCCGTCCTTGTACTTCCAATGGGCCGCGATGCCGTCCTCGGCCATGCGGTGCATCTCCTCGGTGCGGATCTGGGCCTCGAAGGGCTGTCCGGATTCGTGGATCACCGAGGTGTGCAGGCTTTGATAGCCGTTGGGCCGGGGCATGGCGATGAAATCCTTGATGCGTCCGGGCACCGGATGCCAGGTATTGTGGATGATGCCCAGGGCGGCATAGCAGTCCCGCACCGAACCGGTGATCACCCGTACCGCCAGCAGATCGTAGACCTGCTCGATCTCGATTTCCTGCCGCCGCAGCTTTTGCCAGATGCTGTAAAAGCGCTTGATGCGGCCCTCGACGCGGCAGGGAATCTGCAAGTCCGCCAGCGCCGCCTCGATCCGCGCCTTGACCTGATGAAGGAACTCTTCGCTGACCTGGCGCCGGCTCTCCACCTGGCTGCGCACCTGGGCGTAGGCCTCCGGCTCCAAGTAGCTGAAGGCCAGGTCCTCCAATTCACCGCGGACTTTGCCCATGCCCAGCCGGTGCGCCAGCGGGGCATAGATTTCCATGGTTTCCCGCGCCACCGCCTGCCGCCGTGGCGGCGGCAAATGGCTGAGCGTCCGCATGTTGTGCAGCCGGTCCGCCAGCTTGATGAGGATGACCCGCAGATCATCCACCATCGCCAGCAGCATCTTGCGCACGGTTTCCGCTTGCCGCGCGCCGGGCCGATCCGGGCCAGAGCCGGCCAAGTCTAAATGGTCAATCTTGGTGACGCCGGCCACCAAGTGGGCCACGACGGGGCCGAACTCGGCGGCGATCTGCTCCTGCGTGGCGGGCGTATCCTCCAACGCATCGTGCAAAAGGGCGGCCGCGATGCAGGTTTCGTCCATCCGCATTTCCGCCAGGATGGCGGCTACCTCGAGCGGATGGGTAATGTAGGCCTCGCCGGAGCGGCGCCGCTGATTTTGGTGATGTTGCAGCGAGAAGGCGTAGGCGCGCGCCACCAACTCCTGGTCGGCGCCCGGGCGCAAGGCGGCAATGCGCGCCGCCAGCGCGGCGAAATTCGCGCTCACGCCATCCGCCGAAGAAGTGATTGCCTTGGCCACGATGGGGCGGACCGCTCGCGATCCGCTGGCTGCGGGAAACGATGAGGTTAGACCCCTCATCCCCGTCTTTCCCCGCCTCTCAGTATTATAAGTTGCAGGCTCGCTGCCGGGCCTGGCCTTCCCATGGACCCCACCGACGATCTGTCCGAGCATCCGCCCCTGGCGTATGCCAATCCGCTCTTTCTCAACAGCCCCGATGCGCGGCCGCTGCGCGTCTTGGCCGAGTACCTGGAGCCGTTGCATCGCCTGCGGCGGGAGAACATTCACGACACCATCGTGTTTTTCGGTTCGGCCCGCGTGCAGGCGCGAGCGGCGGCGCAAGCGGCTCTAGCGGCTTGCAGCGACGCCGCCGGTTCGCCGGCGCGCCGTGCGCGGGAGCGGGCGGTGGAGTTGTCCCGCTATTACGAGGAGGCGCGGGAACTGGCCCGCTTGCTGACCCGCTGGGCTGACGGCCTGCCTAGCCGCCGCCGGCGTTTCGTCGTGACCTCCGGCGGCGGCCCGGGCATCATGGAAGCCGCCAACCTGGGCGCCCGCGAGGCCGGAGGCAAGACCATCGGCCTCAACATCAGTCTGCCCTTTGAGCAGCACCCGAATCCCTATATCACCGAGGGCCTGGCGTTTGAGTTTCATTACTTTTTCATGCGCAAGTTTTGGTTCGCCTATCCCGCCAAGGCGCTGGTCGCGTTTCCCGGTGGGTTCGGCACGCTCGACGAATTGATGGAAATTCTGACCCTCGCGCAAACGCAGAAGCTGGCCAAAAAGATCACCGTCTTGCTCTATAGCGAAGCCTATTGGCGCCAGGTGCTGAATTTTAATGCCTTGGTGGAGTGGGGCACAATTGCGGCCGAGGACTTGGATCTGTTTCGCTTCGCCGACACCCCCGGAGATGCTTTTGCCATTCTAAAAGGGGAGTTGGAGCGGCTCTATCTCTATCCCGTACCGGAGGAAGACGTCGCCCCGGCCATTGCGCGCACCCGCTAGGCCGCGGTTTCCAGCCTGGCAGTGCCGCCAGTGGTCAGGCCGAAATGCCCGTTTTGGGCAGCGGGACAAATTCGGCTTCCGCCTGGTGCGACCTTTTGCCGCCCGCAATCCTCCAACCTCATGCCGCTCTACTCCACTCGTTTCGAGGTTGGACCAAGGTAGAAAAGGCAAAGCTCACTCGCGCCCTCCGTCGGAGCCAATGCCAAACTCAGCCATGCCCGCTTCCGTTTACCGTTCAATTGGTCCCGTCGGGCGCCCGTGCGAGCGCGATTGCAAAGGGGAATCCCATGCGTGAAAACGGCAAATTGCGCAGTCTGGTGCTGGAATCGCTGTGGCGGAACCCGGTCGTGGGCCTGGCCATTTACGATGCCGCTCAACAGAAGCTCAAGGACGCCAATGGCGCCTTTCTCGAGTTGTTGGACAGCCGATTGCGCACGAAAAAAACCCTGGGCATGCCGATGGACCAATGCCTGCCGGACTTCGACCTCAGCGGCCTGCGGACCATCTGTGAACGGGTGCTGCAGACGGGCATCGCCTACCACACCGAGAGCCTGCGCTTGCAGCGTAGCCAATTGGGCGCGACCACCATTAGTTGCTCCATTCTGCCCGCGATGGGCGAGGAGGCGGAGGCGGGGGAATCGCGGCTGCTGCTGCTGGTGGCCACCGAACGCAAGAGTCAGTTGCCGAAACCGGAGCAGATGAACCTGCTGGACAATCACACCCGGCAAGCCTTGGCCCGCCAGTTTCATCTCTCGGCGCGGGAAATTGATATCGTCTCGGAATGCTTGCAGGGCAAAAAGAACCGGCAAATCGCCACCGATTTGCACATCGGGATCTCGACCGTCAAGCGCCACCTGGAAAGCGCCTATCGCAAGATGGGCATCAGTTCGTCCCGCTCGCTGCCCTTGTCCATCTTGCAGGTCGTGCGCTCGTTGGGGGAGGCGCCGGCGGAGATCGAGGTTCTCAATTCCGCCAGTCAACGCTCGCAAGCGGCCTAACCGCGGCGGCGCGCCGCTGCCGCGCGGCGCCGATGGGGGCGGCGTCGGTCGGGGAGCTTTGCGGCGCGGCGGCAACGGGTCCGGCCGCCCGAGCTGGTTTCGGCCCGCGGCCAACGTTGCCGGCCCGCGGCGGGGGCCGCGTCCGGCGCCCGGTCGCGCGCCGCGCCCGGCCTGCGCCCTGCTAATCTGGCCCTGTGCCGCCCATTCCACCCCCCAATCCGATCTCGTTGACCGGCTTCATGGGCAGCGGCAAGACGACCTTGGGCCGCTGCCTGGCGGCGCGGCTGGGCTGGCATTTCTGTGACTTGGATGAGCGCATCGAGGCGGCTGCCGGGCTGCCCATTCCGGAAATCTTTGCCCGCCGTGGCGAGGCTGGTTTTCGCGCCCTTGAGCGGGAGCAGCTGGAGTTGGTGCTCGGTGCGGCCGCGCGCCGCCGTATGGTCGTGGCTTTGGGTGGCGGGACCTTCGCCCAGCCCGGCAACTGTGAGCGTCTGCTCGCCGCCAGCGGGGTTGTGGTGTTCCTGGACGTGCCGCTGGAAGAGTTGTTGCTGCGCTGCGCTCAGGTCACCAATCGGCCGTTGTTCCGGGATGAAGCCTCGTTCCGCGAACTCCACGCACGGCGGCTGCCGTTCTATCGCCGTGCCCACCTGACCGTGCCCATGGCTTCCGGGGAGACCGGCGTGAGTCCGGAACTCCTTGCGGACCGCGTGCTGGATCAGATCTATCAATGGGTGGCGCGCCCGGCGGCGCGCCCGCATTTGTCCGCTCCGTTCCCGCTATGATCCGTCCGTTACTCTCCGTCTCCCTGCTCGCCCTGGCCTTGGCAATTGCCGCACCAGCGCAGCTGCCTCAGCACGATTCCGGCACGTTGGTCATCGCGCAGCACGGCAAGCGTTTGGGCCAGGAGCATTTTCAATTGCACAACAGCGGCGCCGGCGGGCGTTTGCAAGTCCAGCTGCAATACCGCCTGGGCGGCGGCCGCATCAAGCAGCGGGCGGAGTTGCAATGGTTCGCCGGCGGCCGCTTGCGTGCCTACGCATGGCAACAGGGCGCGGACCGCATCATCGTCCGTTTTGCCAGCAAACGCTTGCGCGCGCGCTACCAGCCAGCGCATGGACAGGCGCAAACATTCCTGTTCCAGTTGCCGCCAACCACCGCGATCTTGGACGCCAATGTGTATTCGCTCTGGGAACCGCTCGCGGATCGGTACAACTGGTCCAAAGGCGGCACACAGACGTTTTCCGTATTTGTGCCGCATACCGGCGATCCGGGCGAAGTCCGGCTCACAGAGACACCACTCGGCGGCCATGGACCCGGCAGCCAGCAGGGCGAAGAGCGGCTGCGCGCCGAGACTAGCCAAGCAACGGTGTATCTCCTGCTGCAACGGGGGCGTTTGCTGCGCCTAACCATGCCCGCCGCCGGCTTGGTCGTGACCCGGCAGTAGCTGTCCCCGCGGCCAGCGAGCGGTTGCCGCTTGTCTGCCCGGTCTAAGGCTGGCCTGTACGCGCGCGCCTTTACCTAGGTGCGCCCGCGCCGTACACTAGATGTTCTCCACGGAGCAAATCGGGTGCAGACGCCAGTCTATTTGGACTATCACGCCACCACCCCAGTGGACCGGAGAGTGCTGGCGGCCATGTCGCCGTTCTTCACCACCCAGTTCGGAAATCCCGCCAGCCGCCATCATTTCGGCTGGCAGGCGGAGGCGGCGGTGGCTCACGCTCGCGGCCAGGTCGCCAAACTGATCGGCGCCGCGGCGGATGAGATCATCTTCACCAGCGGCGCCACGGAAAGTAATAACTTGGCCATCAAGGGAGTGATGCGACGCCGCCCCGGCGCGCATCTGGTTACGATAGCCACCGAACATCACGCCGTGCTCGACCCCTGCAAGTCGCTGGCCCGGGCGGGCCACGAGGTGACCTTTCTTCCCGTCGGCGGCGACGGGCGACTCGATTTGGAGCGCTTGCGCGCGGCGCTGAAACCCCAAACCGCGTTGATCAGCGTCATGGCCGCCAATAATGAAACCGGGGTACTGCAAGACTTGCCCGCCATCGGCCGGCTGGCGCGGGAGCGCGGGATTCCGCTGCACTCGGACGCCGCTCAGGCGGCAGGCAAAATTCCCATTGACGCCTCGGCCTGGGCCGCCGATCTGATTTCGCTTTCCGGCCACAAGATGTATGCGCCCAAGGGGATCGGAGCGTTATACATCCGCCGCGGCAGCGTACCGGGCCTGGCGGCGGAAATCGAGGGCGGTGGCCAAGAACGCGGTCTGCGCTCCGGTACGCTGAACGTTCCGGGCATCGTCGCACTGGGGGAGGCGGCGGCGCTGGCAATGCAGGAGATGGCGGCGGAAAGCGTGCGGCTGGCGGGATTGCGCGACCGCCTGAAGAATCAGTTGCTGGCGGCGTTGCCGGGCATCCACGTTAACGGCAGTCTTAAGCACCGGTTGCCGCACAATCTGAACGTGTGTTTTGAAGACATGGACGGTGAAGTGCTGATGATGGAACTGGGCGATCTCGCTATTTCCGCCGGATCGGCCTGCACGGCGGGAACCGGCGGGCCGTCGTATGTCCTGCTGGCGATGGGCGTGCCCAAGGAATGGGCGCAGTCAGCCTTGCGTTTTGGCCTCGGGCGGTTCACCACCGCGGAGGAGGTGGACTTTGCGGCCAGCCGTGTCATCGCCGCTGTCCGCGCGCTGCGGCCGGCTCCGGCGCCGCATGCTCCCGCCTAGCCGGGCGCAGCCAGGCGGCCTCTAGGCCTGGAGATGGCCTTTTTCCAGATGGCGCGTGACATGGGCGTAGCCCGCGGCATGCGCGTCGTGGGTAACCATCACCACCGTCTTGCGGAATTCTTGGTTCAGGCGGGTCATGATCTCCAGCACCTCCGCCGCCGATTGCCGGTCCAAGTCGCCGGTGGGCTCGTCGGCCAGAAGGATCGCCGGATCGGAGACAATGGCTCGCGCGATGGCGACGCGCTGTTCTTGCCCGCCGGAAAGCTGCTTCGGCAAGTGGCCCATGCGGTCCTGCAAGCCCACCAGCCGGAGAGCCGTCTCGACATGCTCCCGCCGCTCGCTTTTTGACAGCCGGCTCAATAGGAGCGGCAGCTCCACGTTCTCCGCCGCCGTGAGCACCGGGATCAAGTTGAACGTCTGGAAGATGTAGCCAATCTTCTCGTTGCGCCAGCGCGCCGCCTCGCGATCGTTCAGGCGGTAAATATCCTGGCCCATGACGCGCATCGTGCCGCTGGTGGGACGGTCCACCGCCGCGATCATGTTCAACAGCGTGGTCTTGCCCGAACCCGACGGGCCCATCAACGCCACGAAATCCCCGCGGGCGATGGTTAGGGAGACGTCCTCGAGCGCCACGACTTCGAAGCTGTCGCGGTGAAACACCTTGCCAATATGTTCCGCCTCCACGATGGCGGGTTCGGCGACGGTCTTGGCCGGGGCGGGGAAGGGGGCGGTGGTGGTCATGACTAATCTCTAATCTCCCGAGCTCTGAATGCGGATGCGGTCGCCGGCGCGCAGGCCGGCCGGCGCCTGGGTGATGACCTGCTCGCCGCCGTCCAACCCGGTGACCAGGGTCGCGCCGGCGGTTTGCCCAGTGATCTGCACGCCGCGGCGTAATGCCCGGCCGCGAAACGCCAGCCAGACGAACGGGCGGCCGCTCCGCCGATGGACGGCGGCGGAGGGCACGGCCACGCCCCGCGGCGCCGCCGCAGCGGGCTGGCGCGGGCTGAGGAATTGCACCGTGGCGTTCATCTCCGGCCGGAGATAGCGGTCGGGGTGGAGCACCTGCACCTTCACCTGAATGGTGGCCTTCTCTTCATTCGCCTCCGGCGACACTTGGGCGAGGTAGCCGTGGTATTTCCGGTTCGGGTAGGTGTCGGTCCAAAGAATCGCCTGCATTGTTTTGCGAAGCCGGCCGAAGTCCGCCTCGGCGATGTCGAGCTGCACCTGGATGTCCTTCAGGTTCGCCAGGGTCACGACCGAACCCACCGGCCCGCCCGTGGCGGTGCTGGCGAACTCCGCCGTCACCAGCTCGCCGACTTCCGCGGTACGGTCCAAGATGGTGCCGGTGACCGGGGCGCGGATTCGGGTGGCCGCGAGCTGCGCTTGGGCGTATTCCAGTTGCCCTTGCGCTTCCAGCATGCTGCCGTAGGCACGGGCGATATCCTCGCGCCGGCTGCCGATCTTGAGTAGTTGATAGGCCTGCTCCAGCGCCGCCACGTTCTGCGCTTGCGCGCGGTACGTAGCGAGGGCGTTGTCCAGCGTCTGTTTCGCGTCAATTCCCTGGGCCGCCAGGGCCTGGGTGCGTTGCAGGTTGAGCCGGTCGTTCGCCAGCGTGGCTTGCGCCTGCCGCAGGTTGTGGCGCGCCTGGGCGACCTGCTGCGGCCGCGAGCCCCTTTTCAGTTCCCGCCAATAGGCGCGGGCATTGTCATAGGCCCCTTGCGCCTCCAGCAGCTGCGCCTGGAATTCCCGGTCGTCCAGCCGCACCAGCACCTGTCCCTTGCGCACATGATCGCCCTTCTCGACGCCGACCCAGGCGATTTTGCCGGTCACCTTGCTGTTCACGTAGATCGTGTGATGGGCCACGACGTAGCCGGTCGCCGTCAGGGCCACCGGATCCGCCGCCACACTGGGCGCCGAGGCGATGGCGACGCGCACCGCCAATGGCTTTGGCGCCAGCAAACGCCAGGCCGTGAACGCCAGCACGGCCACGAGCACGGCCATGGCAACCACCACGGTTCGACCCCGCCGCGGTGGGGGCGGGGAGGAGCGGTCAATCCGCAGGCTTTTGAGATCGTCGGTGGGGCTGGCCATGTTCGCGACACCGCCTAGGCGCGCAATGCGCTCACGATTTCCCGCCGCGCCGCCTGCCACGCCGGCGCTAGGCCGCCGATCAAGCCCATCAGCAGTGCGAACGCCAGCGCCCAGCCCAGCACCGTCGGCGTCATCTTGATTTGGAACACCACTTCGCTGAAGGTGGCGTTGTTCATGGTACCAGTGGTCAAACCGTTCAGCGGCAGCATCGCCACCACCGCTAGCGCCCAACCCAGCACCGCCAGCATCAGGCTTTCCAGGACGAAGCAGCCCAGGATGCTGGGCCGGGAAAAGCCCAGCATGCGCAGCGTGCCGATCTCCCGCTCCCGGTACGCGACGGCGGCGTACATGGTGTTCATGGCCGCGAAGCAGGAGCCGATGGCCATGATCAGCGCCACCACCCAACCGACCAACTCGATCGGCGCCCCCGACTGCGTCTGTTGGGCGTAATAGGCCTGCTCGTGGATTCCATGCAGCTCCAGTTGCTGGTCGCTGCTGACTCGGCGGACCAGGGCGCTGGCCTCCACCGGGCTGGCCGCTTGCAGCAGCACGGAGGAAAACACCCCTTGCCGCTGGAAGTCGCCTTGCATCTGATGGACGTCACCCCAAATTTCCGAACTCGGCGCGGTGTTGCCGGCGGCGAAGATGCCCACCACCCGCCATTGCCCTTGTCCAAAACGGATGGAGCCGCCCACTTGGGCATGGCGATAACGGCGGGCCACCGACTGGCTGACGTCCACCTCCCGCTGTCCGGCATGGAACCATCGCCCCTTCACCAAATGCACCTGAGGCCGCAGTTGCCTGCCAATCCGGCCCAAGCCCCGCACCGTGACGTTGTTCGGTCCGGCGCCGTTGCGCTGCGGCAGGGAGACCACCACCACCAGCTCCGGCGAAACCATGGGCTGCCCGGCGGCATTTTTGGCGATCCCCGGCAAGGTTCGCAGCAGCGCCGCCTGCTGTTCGGTGACCGTGCTGGTGACCTCGGCCGTCGAGCCCTTGCGCAGCACCAGCACGTTCAGCGGCTGGCCGCTGCGGGCGAATGCCTGCCGCAGACCGCCGAGCAGGGCCAGAATAAACAGCGCGATCGCCACCGTAAGGGCAATGCCCACGGCGGTCATCGCCGTCGCTCCCGGCCGTTGCCGCAGATGCCGCAGGTTATAGGTAATCGGTATCGCCATCGCCCGCCGCCCTCCGCTCAGCCCGCGTGCCGCAATCCTTCCACGATGCTGTGCTGCGCCGCCCGCCAGGCGGGAAGCGCCGCGCTGACCAGGCCCACCACGACCGCCACCAACAAGGCGGCAGCCACGATGCCCGGCGTCACCGTGAACGCCTTCAGCAATGCCCCCTGCGGGGACTGGCTGCCCATGGCGATGAGTCCGGCGGCTCCGGCCGTGCCCAAAATCCCGCCCAGCAGCGCGATCGCCACCGCTTCGCCGACGAACAGCCCGACCACGCCGCGTTGCGTGAAGCCCAGCGTCTTCAGCACCGCGACCTCGCGAATGCGCTCGCGAATGGACATGGCCATGGTGTTGGCGCTCACCAGCAGAATGGCGAACACCACGGCCAGGGAGATCGCCAGGATGAACGCCTTGATATTGCCGAGCATGTTGACGAAGCCGAGGAAAAATGCCCGCTCCGTTTCGCTGCGCGTCGGCGCGGGGGAGTTCTGGAACATGGCGTCAATCGCGCGTTCCACCCGGCTGACGTTCTTGCTGGAATCCGTCAGAACGTAAAACATGCCGGCGATGGAGGTTAGCGGCGGCATCGCCTTTTGCAGATATTTTTGGTTGAAATAGATGGCCTCAAAACCCGGTGGAGCGTGAAACACGCCGTCAACGGTCAATTGCAGCGTCACCGGAAAAATGGTGCCCTTGATGAACAAATGCTGGCCCAAATGCCAGTGGTGCTGCGCCATCAGGCGCGCATCCACCACGCAGCCGGCGCGGTCGCGGCGCCAGGCGGCCCATTGCGCTGGGGGAATGCGGTAATCCGGGTACACCCGAAAGAACGTTTTCGGGTCGGTGCCGATCTGGGCGAAGAAGTTTTGCGGTTTGTTGTTCTTGTAGATGCCGCCAAACCAGAGCGCCGGCGCCACGGCCTCCACGCCTGGCGTCGCCGCGATCTTCTGGCCGTAATAGGCCGGCAGCGGGAAGGTCAGCGACGTGCGGTTGCGGACCATCAGCCGACGCGCCCCCGCCGGGGTGCCCTTGGTCAAATAGAAGCCCCGCCAGACCGCCATCATGAGCGTCAGCAGCAACAAGGAAAAGGCGATGCTGAGGATGGTCAGCAGGCTGCGCCGACGGTTGCGCAGCGCGCTTTTGGCGGTGAATCCGGGCAGCGTCATGCGGTTCCTGGTGGGTCACTACGGCGCCGGCGGCGAAAAGTTCCGCTGGGTTGGCCCCTCCGGCCACCGGCCCCAAGGCATTCTCAAACAAATGTATAAAACAAATGTTCAATTCCCGTCAAGCCCCCGGCGCCGCCGGCGGGCGCCGCGCCAGCGCCTGCATGCCCGCCCACATGAAGCCCGCCAGTTCGCGCGCCATGGCGTCCCGCTGCTCCGGGGTGGGCCGCGGGCTCAAGCGATTGCGAATGGGGCCGGGAATGTAAATAAGCGTGGCGCCCAAGGCGTTGCCGGTGCCGAGCTGCACGCGCCAGTCGTTGCAGGGCAGTTGCATGCAATCCCCAACCACGTCGGCCAACGCCAGCCAACTGGGCCGGTAGACGTGTTCGATCAGCAGGCCGAAGGCCGGAGTGGGGTCGGTATTTTCCTGGGACAAAAGGCGGTGAATCCAGGTTTCTTGCCCATCGCCATGCAGGATCCGCAACCGCGCCAGGAAATACGCTTCCAGCCGTTCCCGCGGCGGGGCCTGCCCGCGCGATGGAACCTGTCCTTCTCCGCCGCGCCGCATGATCTCGATGGCGGCGTGCAGGACGGCTTTGTAGAGGCCCATCTTGCCGTGGAAATAATAGTTCACCGCCGCCACGTTGGCTCGCGCCTGGCGGCAAATGTCGCGCACCGTGGCGTGGCGGAAGCCGTGGGCGGCGAAGATTTCGGCCGCCGCCGCCAAAATGCGCTCCCGGGTCGCCGGCTGCTCCTTGCGCCGGACTGTTCCGGCGCCTCTTCCACTGCGGTTATCCGCCATGGCAGACACCTGTTTGAAACACGCCCCATCTTATAACATGCGCGCGCGGCCGGCGGGGGCTGGCCTCCCCACGTTCCACCGGCGCCGACGGGCGGCGCCGAGGGATCGGCGTTCGCGGAAGCCGGCGGAAGGGACGGGACGACCGGGCTCAGTCCAGCTCCACTCCGCGCCTAGAGTGAGGCGCGCAGGAATCGGGTCATGTAAAAGCCGTCCCACCAGCTGAACGGCGGCCGCCCCACCGTGTAGTGTCCGCAGGGCAGCCAGCGGGCCTCGTGCTCGATGCCAAGCGCGCGGAATGCCGCCAGCACGCGGCGGGAAAATGCGGGTAAAAACGACAGGTCGTAGCGGGCGCAGAGCAGTAAATGGCGCTTGCGCGCCCCCACCAGCCGGGGGTAATAGCTGGCCGGGCTGATCACGCGCCAGGCTTCCCGCAGTCCCCTCTGGTCCAGCGCCCCCGCGAAGCCGGCGCGAACATGCCCGGTCGTTAGCCCAGTCCAGACGACGTCGCCGAAATAGTCCGAGACGTGGTTGAAGACATTGGCGCGCAAACGCGGCTCATGCGCGGTGGTCAGAAAGGCGTAGCAGGAGCCGAGGCTGGTGCCCATGATGCCGATCCGCTCGACGCCTTCCGCCTCCAGCCAGTCCACCGCCGCGCGCACGTCGCAGACCGCCTGACGGGCGGCGTGGATGGTCCGGCCGATGTTGCTGTCCACCGTATATTCCGCCCGCGCCAAGCCCGCCGGTCGCCGCCGGTCATGATAGGGCAGGCTTAAGCGCAGCGCCGCCACGCCAAAGCGCTGGAACAGGCGGCATAAGCCGACATGGCCGCTCTCGTCGGCGTTCCACTGCGGCAGAACCACCACCGCCCTCCGCTCCCGTCCCGGTCGCCGCTGCGTCGGCAGCCATTGCGCGTGCACGCGGTTATTTTCCTGGCAGGGGCCGGGAGCGGGCGAGGAAAACGTCAGCCAGCCATCCCGGAGCTGATAATCGCGCACCTTGGGCGCGGTGTAAAACGCCGCGCTCGCGGTCAGCGCCCGTTGATTCCACGCCGCCAATTCCGCCAGGCCCCGCGGCCGCGCCGGGAGCCCGTCTATTGGCGTGGCGCGCAGCCACTCCCAGCCCCAGTCGAACGGCCGCGGAACTTTGTTCCGGTCGCGCGCGGCCAAGCGCCGCTCCCAACGTTGGATCCATTGGCCGTAAACGTCCACCGCTTATCATGATAGCGACCCGCCGCCGCGGCGGTGGGTTCAGCCCGCCGCTGGGGCATCGCCCTGCCCCAAGCAACAGCCGGGCTGGGCCCATGGGATCCACGGCCCGGTTGGGCGCGCAAGCGGCGCCCCGTGCCGCGCCCATCAATAGATTGCGCCGCGCCGCAGCGCATCCGCTCCCTTGCCGGGCAATAAAATGGGCCGGTTCGCTTGCCGTAGCTTGGCGATCGAACCGGCCCATTCGACCCAGAACCGGATCGGTGAGAATCCAAGCTTTATCCTAATTCCGTGTGCTTGTCAATTTGCGGGCCTGCTACTATGGTTTGCGCCACTTTGCCCGATTGAGCACCACTGAGGAGGGATAACGATGCGATTCCGATCCCAATGGCTTCTAACGCTGGCCGCCCTGGCTTTGGCGGTCGCTCTGGTGGGCTGTTCCAAATCGAATACGCCGGCGACGGCGCCGGCCTCCAACAGCGCACCGGCCGCCGCGCAAAACACCAGCGCCGCGCAATCGGCCGCTCCAGCAACATCATACGGCGGCGGCGGGAGCCGCGCCGCGGCCCGGTCCTATCGCAGGGCCGCCCGCAGGGCCTCCGCGCCGGCAGCGCCATCCGCTCCGCCTGCCCCGCCGCCGCCCCCGCCCAAAGTGACCATCGCCGCGGGCACCCATCTGGCGATTCGACTGAACCAGGCCCTGGGCTCCGATATCAGCAGCGTGGATCAACCGTTCGTCGGCGAGATTAACCGTCCGGTCGTGGTGGGTGGCCAAGTGGTGGTTCCCCGCGGCGCCCGGGTTAACGGCAAAGTAACCGTGGCGGCCTCCAGCGGCCATTTCAAGGGCCGCTCCGAGCTGGCGCTCGCATTGGTCAGCCTGCAATATAACGGCCACACGTATCCGCTCAGCGGCGTCTGGGAAGTGCTGGGACCGTCGCGCGGCAGCCGTTCGGTCAAAATGATCGGTGGCGGCGCGGGCATTGGCGCTCTGGTGGGGGCCTTGGTGGGCCATGGCAAGGGTGCGGCCATCGGCGCGGCCATCGGGGCGGGCGCCGGCACGGCGGGCGAGGCGCTCACCAAGCCCAAGCAGGTGGATCTGAAATCCGAAGCCGTCATTACCGTCACCCTGCGCCAGCATGTGCGCGTCCATCCCGCCAGCGCTCTGCTGCCCTAGCCGGACGGCGGCGGTGGGCAGGCGATCCGCTTGCCCACCGCCCGGGCGCGGCGCCCGCGGCCGCGTTTTTGTTATTGAATCCGGGAGTGCCGGGCCGGCGTGAATTGCGCGGGGTCAATCGGCTTGCGGCCCGCGAAGCCTTCCTCCGCGCCATGCCAATAGGCGATCGTTTCTTCCCCCAGCTGCCAGCAGAGCAGCACGATGCGGCCATTCATGCGGCAGGGAAAATCCAATAAGCCGCGCTCCAAGTCCTTGATCTGCACTCCCGCCGCGTCCAGCTCCCCGAGCACGTCCTTGAGCCGCTGCAAGATGCTGTCCCGTTCCGCTCTGCGTGCCGCCATGGCGATGGGATCCAGCTGCACGCCGCCCAGCAGCAGGATGCGGGTAATGGTCCGCTGCATTTCCGCGTCCAGCGCTTCCGCTTTGGCGTGCGCCTCCACGGCCGACTGCATCAGGCCACGCAGCACGGGCAGCAACGCTTGCGCTTCGCCGAGGGTAAAGGTCTTGGCCATGACTTAGGCCAGCGCCAGCATGCGGTCCAGCGCCAGCCGCGCGCCATGCTTCACGCCTTCCGGGACCCGAATGGGGTTGACCACCTCGCCCTGTTCTAAATTTTCCAACACCCAGCAAAGATGCTGCGGAGAGATGCGGAACATGGTGGTGCAGACCGGGCAGGCGTTGCGGTCCAATGGGATGATCTTCTGCTCGCGATGCTGCTGCGCCAGCCGATGCACCAGGTGCAGTTCGGTGCCCACCGCCCAGGACGCCCCAGCCGGGGCTGCTTCGATGGCGCGAATGATGAAGTCGGTTGAGCCGGTTTGATCCGCCTTTTGCGCCACTTCAAAGCTGCACTCGGGATGCACGATTACCCGCACGCTCGGATCCTCGGCGCGGCGCTGGTCCACATGCTGCGGCAGGAATCGCTGGTGCACCGAGCAATGTCCCTTCCACAGGAGCAAGCGGCTGCCGCGGAGGCGGCCGGCGTCGTTGCCGCCAAGTTCCTGCCGCGGATTCCACACCGCCATCTCTTCCAGGCCGATCCCGATCTGGTGCCCGGTGTTGCGGCCCAAATGCTGATCGGGCAGAAACAGCACGCGCGGTTTGCGCGCCAGCGCCCAGCGCAGGGCTGCTGGTGCGTTCGAGGAAGTGCAGACCAAGCCGCCCCGTTCGCCGCAGAAGGCCTTGATCGCCGCGGTGGAGTTGATATAGGTGATGGGCACGATCTCGGCGGCCAGCCCCAGCGCTTCCAATTGTTCCCAGGCGTCCTCCACCTGGGTGAACTCCGCCATGTCCGCCATCGAACAACCGGCGTTCAGATCCGGCAGGATCACCTGCTGCCCCGGTCCGCGCAAGACGTCGGCGCTTTCGGCCATGAAGTGCACGCCGCAAAAGATGATGTACTCGGCCTCGGGGTGTTCCATCGCCCGGCGCGCCAGCCGGAAGGAATCGCCGGTGTAGTCGGCGAAATGGATGACTTCGTCCCGTTGGTAATGGTGCCCGAGAATCAACACGCGCCGGCCCAGATTCCGCCGCGCGGCGGCGATCCGGCCGTCGAGGGCATGGTCGGGATGGCGCAGATAACTCGTGAGCGAGCAGTCTGCAAGTACGTTGGCGGTGGAAGCGGCCATAGGCGTGGGCCCGGGTTGCCGCGAAACAGGCAGTTCGCGGGCCGCGGGCTGCCTCACATCCATTTTATCTCCCCCGCCCCAGACGCGTGGCGCGGCGGCGCGCCTCCGCCCGTCCCGAGATCGGGCCGCCGGGTCCGATCCTGTTAAAATCAAAGCGGAAACGCCGTCCAAAACACCGTTAGGAACCAAAGAGGAGACGCATGGGAAAAGTCGCCAAGACCGCCGACCGCGCCAAGGCCGGAGACAGCGCCGAGCAGGCCTGCCCCAAGTGCGGCAAGCCGGTCCGGATCGTCAAACGGATTCGCAACCGCCAATTGAACATCGCCGGGGGTATGTACCTTTCGTGCTCGGGCTGCGAATACGCCGAAAAGCTCTGATGGTTGCCACCTGCCGGCGCTCGCTGGCGTCCGCCGCCCGCCGCTGTTTAGGCCCGGGCCGTCCCAGGGGCCGCCGCCGCTGCCCAAGCCCCGAGAAATCATAGCCTGCTTCCTACCGCATCCACGCCGGTGAGCGCGTTGTGGGAGCTCATCCGCGTCCGTGTGCATGGCCACTAACAACGCCAAGCGTCCGGCGGTCCAGGTCTTCGTCGCCACCACGGTGATGTTGGCCTTCATTTCCTATTGGCGCGCCGCTGCGGTGGTGTTGTCGGACCTGGCCTCCTCCGCCTTCTACGTTCCGGGCATTGCCGAGCAGGCCATCGGTCCCAGCGCCGCCTGGTTCATTTTGGCGGTCATGCTGTTCAGCTACGGCGTCCGCGCGTTGTACATCGAGAGCAGCACCATGTTCGTCCGGGGCGGCGTCTATCGCGTGGTGAAAACGGCGATGGGCAGCACCCTGGCCAAGATCGCCGTCTCCGCGCTGATGTTCGATTTTTTGCTGACCGGCCCCATCAGCGCCGTCTCCGCGGGCCAATACGTCGCCGGCTTCATCCACAGCTTCAGCGCCCGCATCGGCCACCCCTGGCGGGTGCCCGCCAATTCGTTTTCGGTCGTCTTCGCTCTCGCCATCACCGGTTATTTTTGGTGGAAGAACATCCAAGGCATTCGCGAGAGCAGCGAGAAAGCGATCCGCATCATGCAAATCACCACCGTCATGGTGGTGCTGCTGATCGCGTGGTCCGTTTACACGCTGTGGCACGTGGGCGTTCACCTGCCGCCGAGCCCGCTGCCCGTCAGCCATCTGCATTTCACCCCGGCGTCGCTCGGCTGGCTGCTCCATACCGGGGTCTCCAGCGTCGCCGTGCTGGCGCTGCTGATCGGATTTGGCCATTCGGTGCTGGCCATGAGCGGCGAGGAGACCCTGGCCCAGGTGTACCGCGAGATCGAGAGCCCGAAGGTCAAGAACCTGGAGAAGACCGCCGCGATCATCTTCGTCTACACGCTGATCTTCACCAGCCTGGCCGCCTTCTTCGGCGAGATGATCGTGCCCACCGCCGTGCGGCACCGGCATTTGCTGGGCAATTTGCTCGGCGTGCTGGCCATGTATCTCTATGGGCCCTACAATCTCCGCCTGGCCTTTCAGGCGTTCGTCGTCGTGGTGGGCGCGCTCATTCTGGCCGGCGCTGTGAACACCGCCATCATTGGCTCCAACGGCGTCTTGAACCGCGTCAGCGAGGATGGCGTCCTGCACCAATGGTTTCGCGCTCCGCACAAAAAGTACGGCACCAGCCATCGCATCATCAACATGATCTGCGGGCTGCAAGCGGGCATCATCCTGATTACCCGCGGCAACGTCGCGCTGCTGGGAGAAGGCTATGCGTTCGGCCTGATTTGGAGCTTCAGTTTTCTCGCGGTCGCCGTGCTGGTGCTGCGTTTCACCGCGCCGGAGGGCCGGGAGTGGCGCATCCCGCTGAATTTCCGCATCGGCGCGACGGAGATTCCGTTGGGCGCCGCGCTGATCGCGATCGTGCTGCTGGCCACGGCGGTCATGAACCTGTTCACCAAGGAGATCGCCACCATCGCCGGCGCCTCCTTTACCGGGGCCTTTTTCCTGCTCTTCATCGTTTCGGAGCGGGTCAGCCGGCGCAAGGAACTGCGCGCCCAGCCCAGCGAGCACAAGGACCAGTTCCGCGTCACCGCCCGGCCGGATGTCGCGGCGGAAACCCTGCAAGTCCGCCCCGGCAACATCCTGGTCGCGGTGCGCTCTCCGGAGGCGCTCTACCACCTCAGTTACATCTTGGAGCGCGTGGATACCAGCCGTCAGGACATCGTGGTCATGACCGTGCGACTGTACAGCCAATCGGTGGCCCCCGCGGTCGCCGACGAGGCGCAGGTGTTCAATGACTATGAGCAGGACTTGCTGACCCGGGTGGTCGCGGTGGCGGAAAAAGCCGGCAAGACCGTCTCCCTGTTGGTGGTGCCCGGCACCGATGTTTTCCGCAGCATCGTCACGACGGCGCAGCGCCTGGAGTCGTCCACGATTCTGGCCGGCCTGTCGCAGCAACTGAGCGCCGAGGAGCAGGGCAAATCCACCGGCGACGCCTGGGAGCGGCTGGCGGAACCGCGTCCGCGTCTCACGCTGGAGATCGTCGGTCCCGACGGCCTGGTCAGCATCTTCCATCTCGGTCCCCACACGCCACGGCTCCGCCCGGAGGATTTGGAACTGCTGCACAACATTTGGCTGGAACTCACCACCGAGCCGGAATTTCGCGGCCTGCATCACTACGACGTCATCGCGCTGGCGCTGAAGCAAATGCAGGCGGAACTGCAAGGCGGCAACAGCCGCGAGGCCCTGCTGCGCGAACTGGAGCGGCTGGCGCGCCAGCCCCGCTACGAGCCGCCCCGCCAAGACTAACCGCGCGTCGGATGCGCGGAAGGGCCGCTCGCGGCGCGTAGGAGGGGCCCTGCGCCGCGCCAATCAAAGCGGGTCGCTCCGCTGCAGGCGGGGGCTGGGGCCCGCGGCGGGACGCTCCGCCGCAGGCGGGGCTGGGGAAACGCGTCCGGCGAGGGCCGCTGCGGTTGCGCCGAGACGCCGGGCGCGGCTGTCATCAGCGCATCGCTCCGGCGGTGGCTACCCGGGGATCAGGCCGCGCTTGACGGCGTAGAGGGCCATCTCCGCCGCGCCGCGCAGACCCAGGGTGGCCATGACGTTGGCGCGGTGCACGGCGACGGTGTTGGGACTGATGCCCAGCATCGCCGCCGCTTCCTTGTTGGATTTCCCGCTCGCGATCAGTTGCAGCACCTCGCGTTCGCGCAGCGTCAGCCGATCCCAGGGATCGGCGGCGGCTTCCGCCGGCTGGCGCAGCAAATCGGCCATGATGGCCGCCGCGCCGGGACTCCAAAACGTTCCGCCCCCGGCTACCGCCGAAACCGCCTGGGCCAAGTCCAGATCCGCGGCGTCCTTCAGCACGTAGCCCTGCACCCCAGCGCGCAACGCTTGCTGGATGTGCGAGGCGTCGGCGTGCATGCTAAGGATAATGACCTTGGTTTCCGGCGCTTCGCGCCGGATCTCTTCCGCCGCCGCCAGGCCGTTCAGTTCCGGCATCGCCAAATCCAGCAGAGCCACCGCGGGGCGCAACTCACGGCAGATGGCGATCGCTTCCATTCCGGTTCCCGCCTCCCCCGCCACTTCGATGCGCGGATCGTCTTCCAGCAGGCGCCGGAAGCCCTGCCGCACCAGGGCGTGATCATCCGCCAGGACGATACGAATGGTGCGTTGGGCTGCGGTTTCGGTTGGCGGCATTAGGTTTCTCCCTCGACCGCGGCCACCGGCGCGGGCGGCCGGGCCGGCGCCGCGATGGGCACGGCTACGCACACCAGCGTACCGCGAACGCCGCCGTCGCGCGGGCCGATGGTCACGGTTCCGCCCAGCCAAGCGGCCCGCTGCCGCATGCCGGGCAGCCCAGTTCCAGCGCTGGGCGCGGTCCAGTCAAAGCCGCAGCCGTCATCCTCGATGGCCAGCTCGAGTTCACCGGCGTGCGCCCGCATCCGTAGCTGGATGCGCCGCGCGCGGCCATGCCGCGCGGCGTTGTTGACCGCTTCCTGCGCGATCCGGTACCAGTGAATCGCCCGGTCCGGCACCAGCGGCGGCAACGGGGTTTCCAAAAGCCAGTCCACCTCGATGCCGGAGCGGCGGGAAAACTCCGCGGCGTAGGCGGCCAACGCCGGCTCCAGGCCGAACTCATCGAGCGCGGGAGGGCGGAGCGTCGCGGCCAGGTTGCGGATCTGGCCTTGCGCTTCGCGGACCACCTGCCGCGCCTGGCGGAGATCCTCCTCCGCTCCCGGCTGGCCGCAACGCCGCTCCGCGCGGGCCAGCATCGCTCCGGCCGCGGTCAGCAACTGGCCAAACTCGTCGTGGAGGTCGCGGGCGACGGATTGGAGCAGATCTTCTTGCAGGTTCAGCAGGCGAGCGTTCAGCGATTCCAGTTCCGCCGAGCGCCGCGCCAATTGCGCCGCCAGCGTTTCAATGCGGGCAAACGCCTGGCGGTTTTCCCGCACCGCCCACGCCGCCAGGGCTCCGCCCACGATCAGGAGCGCCAGCAGCAGCAGGGCAAACTCCCGCTCGATGCCGCCGTAAATCGCCGCCACTGCCTGTTCCGTTTGCGTCTGCTGGCGCCGGTTGGCCGCCAGCCAGCCGCCGATCATGCGTGTCAGCTCGCGCCGCTGGGGCAATAGCTCCCGCTCCACCAGGTCGGCGGCTTCCCGCCGGTCGCCGAGGCGGGCGAGACGGAACGCTTCGTCGCTGATGCTCCAAAACTGATCGAGTTCCAAATTCAGCCGCCGCCGCCGCCGCGCGCCGCGCCGGGCGGGCGTGAGCTTGGCCTCCCGTGCCAAGGCTTGGTTGAGATCCACGCGAATGCGGTGGAATTCCAATCCCCACACGGCCCAGCCCGGCTGCGCCAGGGGACCCGGGGCGGTGATGCTAGGCGCGGGCCGCCAGGGCCTCATCCCGGTCGCCGCCACCATGTCCTGCACCGCCTGGGACAGTTGGTCAGTGTCGTGCTGAATGCGCAGCCAGGCCGCGGTGTCGGCGCGATTGCGGGCCAGCACCACCTGCTGATAGCGCCGCAGGCGATGGGTGGAGTTCAACGTATAGACGCCATAAAGCAGGAACAGCCCCAGCATCGCCGCGATGCCGGCGATCAGCCGCCGGTCTTGCCGCCTCCAGGCCATTTGTCCTATTCTGCCCCGCTCACGCCAGCCTGGGTGCGGCCGACGTTATGGCAGTGGGTAATGCAGCGCCTGCCAGAGCGACTCGCGGCCATATTTTGACCTCTTCGCTTCGCGGCGGAAAGCGGCGGGATTAAGCTGGTACAGGCGATGGATGAGGTCGGGAAAGCCCTCCGCATCGTCCACCGGCGGGTTGGGATAACCGAAAAAGTTCAGCGCGCCAAATAGCGGCGGCATGTAGTCTGGGTGCGCCGCGGCGAGCCGAACCCAGGCTGGGTAGACGTCCGTGTAGAACGCTCCGGATGTCGTGTAGTCCCGTTCGCTCGCTGGGCACGGTTTGGGCGCGGGGACGCGGAGGAGCGGGAAGACAGGGGTCCCCTGGGGGTCCCAAGCATTAATGGCCCAAGAGATTTCGGCGTATTGGTTGAAATTCCGTGGGATCTCGCGCAGCAGCGGGATCACGGTTCCGCGCGGTTGCAGTTGATGGAGGCGGAATGCTCTCGCCACACTTTCGGGGTAAGCGTGGCAGGTGCTCGCCCAAGCGCGGAGGAGCGCGCCGCGGTTGTTGGCGTGTAGCAGAACGCAAAGGCGGTGGAAGCGAAGCGGCGAGCGGCAGGGGCTGCGGTGCGCCCCCGGTTTCGGGGACTGGGCGGCAAGCGGCGAAAGCAGCAACCCGGCCACCAGCGCCGCCAAAGCCACTCGGTTTGCCCGCCCGCGCCTTTCATCGCCGCCTGCCCGCTTCCTCGCCGCTCTGGAGTTGGCGCTGTTCATGGCTCCCCCGGTTCTGTGTGCTCCCGCGCTTGGAGGCGGCATCTGGCACGCCGTGCGGGCAGCTAAGCTCCGCGGCGGGCGCTCGTGCAGGATGGTCCAATTGATGCCGAAGTGGTCACGTAGTTGGGCAAAGCGCGCGGCGAAAAAGATTTCCGCCAGGGGCATGAAGACCTGGCCGCCGTCGGCGAGGGCGGCAAAGTCTGGCTCCGCCGTGGCGTCGTCGTCGTGCAAAAGCGTGACGTAGGCGCCGCGCATCGGCCCGGCGTTGGGAATATCCGCCGCCGGCAGTTGGGAGCCGGCGATGGTGATGCGAGGGTGCAACACCTTGTCTCTCTAATCCGGCCCGGCGGGGCTGGGTCCGGGCATCTTACCGTGGGCCATCACCTGTGTAATCTTGCCCCCGAGATGTTGCTGGTAGTAGCGCAACGCATCGGCGCAGGTGCCGGGGAAGTTCACATACGGTTTCATCTGCATCGCCTGATCTCGCTTCCTTCTCCGTCCGTCTGCTCCGTCCGTTGGCCCGGCGAGCCGCGCAGGGCGGAGCGTTGCCCCATTGTAGGCCCCCACTGGTAGGCCGACGCGTCGCGGTCACATACCCGTCTCGCGGTGCGGCGGGCGGTCCCGGCGCGGTCCATCGTGGCGCGACCGATGGCGGATGGCCGGAGCGGGGAAATCGATGCCATCGCTGCTGTTTAATTCCTTCTGATGCGGCGGTGGTGAGTGGGGTTGTACGAAATGAGGCGAGTCATTTGTGTCGCATTGGTCGGCCCTCCGAGAACTGAGCGGAGCCGCGCTGTAGGCGAAGGCGACAAAGAGACGCGATGGCGAGTGTCTCATTTTCCGGGCTCTGTGTGGGCTAAGTGCTTTATTTGCGGTGGCGAAAATGAGACTGGCAGAGGCCTGCGGCGGGCGTTATTGCAACTGGCGGCGGGAGCGTGCGCGTGGGCGTCGGCCGCCGTACGGGCGAGCGGTGGGGGGCGTCGGGCCCACTCGCAGGGCCGCAACCATCCGCGATCCGATCCCGTGATCGAGTTCTTACCGCCTGGCCGAGGCGAAACGCCGCCCGCGCGCGCCTGGCCGGCCAGCGTCCGGAGGCGACGGCACGGTGCGGCGAGCAGGCGGATTTTGCCTTTCGTGGCGGCGCATTGTATGTTGCAGAAAAATGGAATTTTGGACTCGTGTGACGGGGGTGGAGCGCGGTTTGGTCGCCCACTCCCGTGTGGTGCTAGGAAAAGCGGCGGCGGGACGGCGGATGGTGCTGCTGGGGCTGCTGCTGATCGCCTGCGCCAAGCCGCTATTCGCGGGCCCGCCGTTCCAATTGGACGATCCCGATGTGATCCCCTGTCACGACTTCGAGTTTTACAGCTGGGGCGGGGCGAGCGCGGTGCCGGGGTCGGTGACGACGCAGTTTCCGGCGATTGAATTCAATTACAGCGCCGTCTGCAACACGATGTTCCACTTCATCTTGCAAAGCGGGGAGGCGATCCCCTCGCACGGGCAGAGGCATTTCGGGCTGGAAGACAGCGAATTCGGGTTTCAGTACCGGTTTATCCAGGAGACAAAGGACCGGCCGATGATCGGGACGTTCATCATGACCGAGATTCCCACCGGCAGCCTGGGAAACGGGCTGGGTGCGGGGGGATTTTCCTGGAGGCTGCCGCTGTACGCGCAAAAGAGCTTTGGCTCCTGGACGATTGACGGCGGCGGGGGGGAAACGGTGAACGCCCATGTGCCAGGGGCGCGAAATTACCCGTTTGGGGGAACGCTGCTGCTGCGGGAATTGACGCCGAAGCTGACGATTGGCGGGGAGGTGTTCGCGCACGGGAAGGAGACGACGGATCCCAGTTCGCGATATGCGGCGATGCTGGATGTGGGCGGCTACTACACGCCAACGCGCGATCCCAATTTCCAGATTTTGTTCGCCTATGGGCACAGCTTCGCCGGGCAGCCGGAGACCTACGCCTACGCGGCGTTGTATTGGACCGGCGACTTGCACCGGACGGTCCCCTCCCTGGCCCATCGGCTGTGCCCGTAGAGGTGGCGCCCGGGTCCGCCGTCTGGTGATGGGACGCGGAGCGCGTCAGTTCGCGGGACGCCCCGCCAGCGGCCGCGCTGGGGCCCGCGCCAACCAATGTCCGCTGGGCGCTTGGGGAGTCGCGGCCAACGGCGGGCGGCGGTGGCGGCTAGGGGCGCGGACCGCGCGGATGAAAACGTCGCACGCGGAGTTCCTTGAATCCGGGCGGGGGCGCGAACAAGCTGGCTGGCGGATCGGTGCGCCGGATCTGCCCCAGGCGGTAAACGGTATCACCGAAGCGGGGATCGTCGTGCTTGGCCTCGACCACGGTATGCAGGGCGGGGGAGTACCACCGCTCAGAGATAATCCGGATCGGCGCCTGATTGCCGATTGCCCCGGCGGGGATGGTGGTGATGGTGCGCTGCCCAATGACCCGGACGCCATCCATCTCGCGATGCCCCAGCGCCTGCTTCACCAGTGTCCATTGCCCGCCGCGCTGCGCGCTGCGCCACAGCGGGCGCCGTGCCCCGGCGCCGCCGCGGCCGCGATAGGGAAGCAGGGCATAGGTCTTGCGCTGGGGATTGACGACATAGCGGCGATGCGCCACCGGATCGGTGATAAACACCATATCGCCGTGCGCCAGCCAAGGCCCAATGCCGCCCAGCCGCACGACGCGGCGCATGCGGCCCTGCTGGTCGCGGGCGACACGAAAGACCGAGGTGCGAGTAATCTGATTCCCGTCGGCCAGCCGCTCGGTGGTGACCGAGGTGGCGGTAGCCTCAAAGGGGGCGCCGGTCACCACCCGGAAACGGAAAGGCCGAACCGCCATCACCTCCGGCCCGGCGAAACCGGTGGCGAACTGCTGCGGCGCCGGCGGCGCCTGCGGCAACTGCGCCATTTCCACGTGCATGCCGGGCAGGCGTATGCCGATGCCGAAGCGCGGCGTTGCCTGCGCCGCGACCACGCTGGCCAGCGCCAACGCCGCCACGGCCACCGCCAATGATTTCCCTGCCAAGCGCCTTGGATCTCGATGCATTGTCTCCCCCTAATACCGCAAAGTGCCGCAAAACTCCATCATTGCAAAAAGCGAATGCCGCGGGGCACGCCATCCTGGTCCATCAGCACCTCCGCCGGCACTGGTCCGGCGCCGGGGGCGGCGGCAATGCCGAGCGAGGCCAAATCCGACTCCGGGAGGTTGACGCGCACGACGAAGCCGTCGGCGGGCAAGGGCCCCCCCAGGGGAAGGAACGTGCCGCTAGACGGCTGTGAGAGTGTGGCTTCCATCACCTGCGCCGGGGCCGGGGCCGGGGCCTGGATCGCCGGAACCGCAGTGGCGGCGACGCCGTGGGCCGGCGACAGGAGGCGCGGACCCAGCCAGGCCAGCGCCGCCAGACTCGCCGCAGCGGCTGCGGCCGCCCACCACGCGCCGTGGCGCCAAGTTCTTAGATTCCGTCGCTGCCGGCAGGCGGCCAGCAGCCGCTCGGGCGGCCAGGCGCTCAGAGGCCAATGTTCGGCCTCGGCGCGCAAATCGGCCAATGCCGAATCCAGGCGGTCCTGGCGCTCCCGTTCCTGGCGCAGCAGCGCCCAGGCAGCCTGGTCGTCATCGGGCCGCCGGCTCATGCTTGGCACCTCGCCGTCAATACGCTCGCCGGCGACGCCGGCTGGCTGGGCCGCGCCGGTTCCAATTTCCGTGCCAGCAGCGCCCGCGCCCGGTGCAGCCGCGACCGGATCGTGCCCACGGGACAACCCATCGCCTGGGCGACTTCCTCGTAACTCCGCTCCTCGATCTCGCATAACACCACCACCGCACGATAATGCTCCGGCAGGGCGGCGATCGCGCGCCGTACCGCTGCCACCGTTTCCCGGCGCTCCGGATCCGCGGCGCCGCCGGCCGCTCCCGGCGGCGCCGCCGCGACCTCCTCATTCAGCGGCGCCCAGCGGGAGTCCTGCCGCCAGCGGCGGGAGAGCCAATGACGGGCAATGCCGAACAAATAGCCCGCCACGGCGCCGCGCTCGGGATCATACCCGTCGCGCCGGCGCAGGAGGGCCAAGAAAACTTCCTGGGCGGCTTCTTCGGCCAGCGTCGCATCGCCGCTCATGTGCCGGGCAAAGCGGTAAATGGCAGCGTAGTGGCGCTGGTACAAGACGCCCAGGGCCTCCTCATCGCCGGCCCGGGCGCGCCGCAATAACTCCTGGTCGGGTTGGCCCGGGTCCGGCATTCTTGCTTGTTCCATATGAACTTTGGGCGGGAGAAAAGTTCCCAAAACTTGCCCGCGATTGGCCTTCCGGTGCGGCCGCCGGCAGCAGTCAACCCGGGGGTACGAGGAGGTTCAGTGCTGGGCGACGGCGCGACGGCGCATCTCCTCCTCGGACAGGTCCTCGAAATGTGTCGCCAGCCACCATTGGTTTCCGTTGGCGTCTTCCACCCCGGCGGAGCGGTCGCCATAGAACTGGTTTTCCGGCGGCCGCAGACTCTTGGCTCCGGCTCCCAGGGCGCGCTGGTAGGCGGCGTCCACGTCGGGAAGGTAAAGATGAACCATCGCCGGCCGCTCGGGGCTGCCGGCTGGCGGCTCGCCGAGCATGAGGACCGAATCGCCGAGGCGCATCTCCGCGTGGGCGACGCGGCCGCCGGGGTCTTGCATTGGGGGAAAGCTGAGCTCGGCGGCGAAGGCCCGTTGCAGGAAGGTAATCAGTTGCCGCGCGTCGCGCACCACCAGGTAGGGGGTGACGGTATGATAGCCGTCGGGCACCGGAGAAACGGGCATGGTCGCAGCCTCCGGTTCTCATGCTACTCCTTTCCGCATGAAGCCCCTCCCACAACGGGTTTTCCTTACCGGCGCCTCCAGCGGCATTGGCCGGGCATTGGCACGGGCCTATGCCGCTCCAGGCGTCCACCTCGGCTTGGTGGCCCGGCGGCAGGAGGAACTCGAGGCCACGGCGGCGGGCTGCCGCACGCATGGGGCGGAGATTTGGCTGCGCTCCGCCGACGTGACCGATGCGGCGGCGATAAACGCCGCCGCCGCCGATTATTTGGCCTGGGCAGGCGGCGTGGATCTGGTGATCGCCAACGCCGGCGGCGGCGAAAAAGAAACGCTGATTGACGCCGACCTGCTGGACCGGACGTTGCGCCTCAACGTTACGGGAGTGGCGCGGACCTTTGCGCCGTTTTTGCCCGCCCTCCAGCCCGGCGCGCAATTGGCGGCGGTCGCCAGTTTGGCCGGGTATCGCGGGTTGCCGTATTCGGCCAGCTACTCCGCCGCGAAAGCGGCGCTGATCACCTACGCCGAGGCGCTGCGCGTCGGCTTGCGGGCGCGCGGCATTCGCGTCGCGACGATCTGCCCGGGCTACGTCCGCACGCCGCTGACCGCCGGCAACCCCTATATGCCCTGGGTGCTGGAGGCGGACGAGGCGGCGCGCGTGATTCGCCGCGGCTTGGCCCAGGGGCGCTCGCGGATTGCCTTTCCTTGGCAGTTGGCCCTTTTGGTCCGCACGCTGCGGCTGCTGCCCGACGCCGCCTACGACCGCGCCGTGGGGATGTTTGTTCGCCGCCGCCACGACGCCGGCACCGGCTAATGACGGGCGCGGGCCCCAGCCCTGCCGCTGGAGGAGCGTCCAGCCTACGGCCGGCTGGGCTGGGGCGCCGCTCGCCCCTAAGCGCCGCGACCGCGGATCCGGGCGAGACGCTGCGTTCTGGGTAGACACCGCCGGGCCTGAAATTTGTCCGGGCGGATTGTCGAATTCCGGCCGTTCCGTTCGTCGTTATATTGAAGGCGGGGCAGCTAGCCCGGCCGACGGCCATTTGAGGAGAAGAGATGCCGCAATACCTGGTTTCCATGTACCTACCCGACAACTTCGATCCCTCCACCCAGAACGAGGCGATGGCGGAGGAGATCCACGCGCTCAACAAGGAAATGATCGCCGCCGGGGTCAGGAAGTTCGCTTGCGGCCTGGGTTCGACGCGCACGCTACGGGCGCAGCCCAACGGTGACGTGCTTGTCACCGACGGTCCCTACCTGGAAGCCAAGGAGCACGTGGGCGGCCTGTCTATTTTGGAATGCGCCAACTTTGAAGAGGCGCTGGCCTGGGCGCGCAAGGGCGCAAAGATTGGCCGCGTGCCGGTGGAGGTGCGGGAGATTTTCTTCATGCCGGCCCCCGAGGAGGGCTGAGCGGTGCGGCAACGGTGAACGGGCGCCGGGCGGCGGCGATCGCCTGGCGACAAGCTGAAAGGACCCAAGTGGCGACGGGTGCGCGGCGGCGGGCCGCCGCGCGCCGGAGGAAGACCTCGCGCAAGGCGGCCCAACGGCGCGATTTTGGACGCCCCAGCCGCGGATCGGCGGCCGGGTTCGCGGGCAGGCGACGGATGAAAGCTAGCGCTCGCGGCAGCTTCAATTTGCAGTGAATGGATGGAGTTCAGGAGGGTAAAGCATGCGAAAGATCCAGGCTGGCGGCATCGGATGTGCGGCGTTCGTCGTGGTGGTCGTGGTGAGCGCGGCGCACCAGGTGATGGCCCATGGTGTCAGGACGCCTTATCCAAAGCGGCTCGGCCGCCCGGCTCTGGAGGGTCCTGCCGGTCCCAGCCCGAGGCGCTCGGCCGCGCTCCCGGGACCCCGAGAGCGCAGCGGCGCAGCGACGACGGCCGGCGAAGAACAACCTCTCCCACCGCAAAGCCACGAGCGTCTTCCTGGTCCCCGCCTCGCTCGGGCGGCGTCTCCCAATCGCCGCAAGATGACCAAACCCGGGCAGTATCTGATGGATCGAACCGCTGAAATCGCTCTGGCGCGAAGTGCGGCGCCTGCCTCGATCTCCGGGGACGCGACGATCCTTGTGCTGGGACCGCACGGCTATGAGGTAGCGGTCCATGGCGCAGACGGCTTCGTCTGCTTCGTGGGGCGGGCGTGGCTGGCAGCCTTTGACTGGGACGAATTTTGGAATCCCAGGGTGCGGGCGGCCGATTGTCTGAATCCCCAGGCGGCGCATTTCATTGTACCCATCATTGAGTTGCGCGCCAGGATGGTCATGGCCGGGCGTTCCAGGGCGGAGATCCTGGCGGCGCTACGTGTGGCGTACCGGAAAAAGCAACTGCCGCGCCTCGAAAGCGGCGCCATGGACTACATGATGGCGAAATCCTCTTGGCTGACCGACGAGGGGGCGCACAACATGCCGCATCTGATGTTCTACACTCGCGTCAAGGACGGGAAAGACTGGGGTTCGGGCGCGGCGGGCGCGCCGGTTCTGTCCAGTCCGTATTGGTTTTTCTCTCCACAAGACCGCGCGCGGATGAAGGGGCTGCCCCCGGTGTTGGTCTTCTTGGTCGCGGTTCCAGAGTGGTCCGATGGGACGCCTGCGAGCCGGCGTTGAGGGGCGAGGAAACCGACGGATGCGACACAGGTACTCGAAGCAGGCGATCCGGAATCCGCGAGGATCGGTTGCAAATTTCGCTTTCGCATTCCACCAATGCTGTGAAGGCAGGGCGAAAAAATTCGCCCGATAGGCGATTCCAAGGAGCAGACATGCCGCAATATCTGGTTGCGATTCAACATCCTGAAAATTACGAATTGCCCGCGGACGCGGAAGCGATGATGCGCGACATCAGCGCCCTCAACCGAGAAATGATCGCTGCCGGTGTGCGGGATTTCGCCGGCGGGCTGCAACCGGCGGGAAACGCGAAATCGGTCCGTCAGCGGGCCGGCGGAGAATTGATCATTAGCGATGGACCGTACCTTGAGGCAAAAGAGCATGTCGGCGGGCTATGGCTGCTGACATGCGCGGACATGGATGATGCGGTGGAGTGGGCGCGCAAGGCCGCCGTCGCCTGCCGTGTGCCGGTTGAGGTGAGGGAGTTCCTTGCCGGGCCGGCGAAATGAAAACTCGAACCCCAAACAGAAGGAGCGACCCATGCGTTTCGCGTTGATCGCACTGCTTGCCGCGCTTGGCACGGCGAACCCGGCGTCGGCGCAGGTTGCCGCGACCAAGTACACGAGGATGGCGCCGATCGGCCGATACCTGATGGCGGATCGGTCTGCGGAGATAGCTCTCGCGCGCAGCGCGGCACCGAAGTCCATTGCGCGTGGCGCCGGTGTGATGGTGCTTGGGCCTCGTGGTTTCGTGACGGCGGTGAAGGGCAGCAACGGCTTCGTGTGTATCGTGGGGCGTGGATGGTCCTCCGCTCCTGAAGCCGATTTCTGGAATCCGAAAGTGCGGGTGCCCATGTGCCTGAATGCCGCGGCCGTGCATTCCTACCTCGTGCGCATCACCAAAATCACCGACCTGGCGCTGGCGGGGCGCACGCCCGCTCAGGTGGACGAAGCCATGGCCGCTGCTATCGAGAAGAAGGAGCTGCCGCCAATGGAATCCGGGGCGATGTGCTACATGACAGGAAAGGAAGGGTACGGCGGCGACGTCATCCCACACTGGCCCCCGCACCTCATGTTCTTCTATTCCGATTTCGACCCCGCACTCTGGGGAGCGAATCTGCCGGGTTCTCCAGTCTTCGCGGTTGTTGACCCGCGGGAGCACCTGACGCAGTTCGTGATCCCTGTTGATCACTGGTCGGACGGAACGGAATATCTGCCAACGCCGCTAACGCACGCGCATCAGTAACCCGTTTATCGAACGACGGTAGGATAGAGTCAGGCGAGCATGAGTGACGTCTCCAGGACGACCGAGACGGTCTGGAAGATCGAGTCTACGCGGCTCATCGCAGCCATTGCCCGAGTCACGCGCGATATTGGCGTCGCCGAGGAACTCGCCCAGGACGCGCTAGTGACGGCCCTGGAGAGGTGGCCGGAAGAAGGCATTCCGGAAAATCCCGGGGCGTGGCTAATGACGGCGGCCAAGCGCCGCGCCATTGATTGGCTGCGGCGCGGGCGGATGCTGGTGCAGCAGCACGGAGAAATTGGCCGGGAGCTGCAGCGCCAGCAGCAGCGGCTTGGGGCGGCCATGGACCAAGCATTGGATCAGGTAATTGACGATGACGTGCTGCGGCTAATCTTTACCGCGTGCCATCCAGTGCTTGCGATGGAAGCACGCGTCGCGTTGACGCTGCGTGTGGTCGGCGGTCTCACGACGGCGGAGATCGCCCGCGCGTTTCGGGTGCCCGAGAAGACGATGGGGCAGCGCATCTTTCGCGCCAAAAAGACGCTTTCCGAAGCGCATGTCGGGTTTGAAACGCCGCGCGGGGAGGAGCTGGGCCGCAGGGTGCGGTCCGTGTTGTCCGTGGTCTACCTGATCTTCAACGAGGGGTATACCGCGACCGCGGGCGAGGAATGGATGCGCGCCGCCCTTTGCGACGAGGCGCTGCGGCTGGGACGCATGCTGGTGCAGCTTCTGCCCGGCGAGTCAGAAGCGCACGCGCTCCTGGCCCTGATGGAAATGCATGGGGCGCGCACCGCCGCCCGCCGGGGAAGAAACGGCGAGGCCGTGCTGCTGGCGGACCAGAACCGCGCGCTATGGGACCAGGCGCAGGTTCAGCGCGGTGTGGCCGCCCTGGAGGAATCCCAGCGCCTCGGCGGCGGCGCCGAGCCCTATGCGCTACAGGCCGCTATCGCCGCGTGTCACATGCGCGCCCTCCGCGCGGAGGAGACCGATTGGGAAGGGATCGTCGTGCTCTATGACGCGCTGATGCGAACTACGCCATCTCCCATCGTGGCGCTGAACCGGGCGGTCGCCGTGGGCATGGCGCAAGGCCCAGCCGATGGGCTGGAGGCGCTCGACGCCATCGCGGCGGATTCCGTGCTGGCGGGTTATCACCTGCTGCATTGCGTGCGCGGCGACCTGCTAATGAAGCTGGGGAATATTTCCGCGGCGCGCGCGGAGATTGAGCGTGCGATCGCTCTGACGCAAAATCAGCGGGAGCAAGAACTGCTGGCGGAGAAGCTGAAGCAGATGGACGGGGTCGCCCCTTCCCCCTAGGCGCAGGCGCGGCCCCCGCGATTTGCTTGGCGCGGTCCCCAGCCCGGCTGCGTCTGGCGGCGCGGGGCTAGCCGTGCAGCAGGTGGCGGGCGGAGCGGAGGGCGTATGCGAGGACGCTGCCGGGGAAAACGCCGAGCCAAATGACCACGGCCACGCAGAGGGCCAAGACGACGGCGACGGGGCCGCTCATGGAGGTGGGTGGGATTGGGGGCTCAATGTTGCCGGCGGGAGCGCCGGGCGCCAAGGCGGGGAGCAGCGGCGCCTCGCGCATGTACATGGCCACCACCGGCCGCAGATAGTAGTAGGCGGCAAGGGCGCTGTTCAGGAGGCCGATGACCGTGAGGGCGACGAGGTGGGCATGCAACGCGGCGCGGAAGATGTATACCTTCCCGAAAAAGCCGCCGGTGAGCGGCACGCCGATCAGGGAAAACAGGAAGACGGAAAGGCAGAATGCCGGCCACGGGGCGCGGAAGCCCAAGCCGGCGTAGTTGCGAATGTCCACGTAGCGTTCATCGCGGTGGGCGAAGTGGGAGACCACGGCGAAGGCGCCGATGTTCATGGCGGCGTAGGCGGCCAGATAGAACATGACCGCCGAGACGCCGTCGGCGCCGAGGGCGGCGAAAGCGACCAGGATGTAGCCGGCCTGGGCGATGGAAGAGTAGGCTAACATGCGCTTGAAATTGTTTTGCAGCAGCGCGGCGACGTTGCCCACGGTCATGGAGAGCAGCGCCGCCGCCCACAGCAGCCAGAACCAAGCGTGGCTGTTGGCCGCCAACGCGACGGTGAAGATGCGCAGGAAGATGGCGAAGGCGGCGGCCTTGGGCGCGGCGGACATGAAGGCCGTCACCGGCGCCGGGGCGCCCTCATAGACGTCGGGCGTCCACACCTGGAAGGGCACGGCCGACACTTTGAAGCCCAGGCCGATGAACATCAGCGCCGCGCCGAGCAGCACGATCTGGCCGGTCTGCACGGCCGCGCCGGCGGCGCCGGGATGGGCTAGGGCCCGGGCGATGGCGGAAATTTGCGTGGTGCCGGTGGCGCCGTAGATCAGCGCGATGCCGTAGAGGAAGAAGGCGGTGGCGAAGGAACCGAGGAGCAGGTACTTGAGCGAGGCTTCGGTGGATTTGGGTGCGTGGCGGCGGTAGCCGGCCAGGATGTAGGTGGAGATGGAGCTGATCTCGAGGGCGATGAACATCAGGATCAGCTCGGTAGCGCCGGCCATGAAGCCCATGCCCACGGTGCCGAAAAGGACGAGGGCGTAGAACTCGCCCCGATCCAAATGCTGCTGCGGCAGGTATTCCATGGCCATCAGGATGATGACGGTGGCGATGGCGGTGAGCAGGAAGCCGAAAAAGACGGTGAAGCCGTCCACGCGGAACAGATGGCTGAAGGCGTAGCCGGGATGCCGGCTTTGGATCCAGACGGCGGCGAAGGCGGTGAGGGCGCCGACGAGGGCGACCCAGCGCGTGGTGCGGCCGCGGCCGACGTGGCGCGCGGGGCCCTCGATCAGCATGATAACGGCGCCGAAGACGGTGAGGACGATCTCCGGAAGGATGCGGAGGTAATAAACGGCCGGGACCAGCGGGGTGGCGGCGGAGGTCATCGGCGGCCTCCAACGGCAATGGCGGCTAGGTCGCCACGTTTCGGCGCCGGTCTTTCTGCCCGGTGGTTAGGGTTGGCTACCGCCTGGGTGACGGCGCGGCGGTGGGCGGGCTGCGCCGGGGTATTCGCCACGTGCCGAGATCGGGAGAAGGGAATGGCGGGCCGGGGGACCGGCGCCGCGTTGGTTTGCAGGCCGAAGGGGTGGGCGCCGGCATAGGGGGCCAGATCAGCGGCGACGCTGGCCTGAACTTTACGCAGGAACAGGGGAGAGAACAAGCCCATGAAGATGACCAAAACCCCCAAAACCGCAAAAATCAGCTTTTCCCGACCGTCGAGATCGCGCAGGGCATTGTTGGCCGGCTGGGTGATCTCGCCCCAGATTGTGGCGCGGGTCCACTTCAGCAGGTAGAGGGCGGAGACGATGATGGCGGCGGCCGCGGCTACGCCGAAGGCGTGATGGGCCAGGAAGGCGCCGAGCATGATCAGGAATTCGCCGACGAAGCCGCTCAGGAGCGGCAGCCCCACGGAGGCGAGCATGAGCAGCACGAAAAAGCCGGCGAACCAGGGCATGACCTTGGCCACGCCGCCGAACTCCGACAGCTCGTCGGTGTGCCGCTGCTCATAGAGAATGCCGATGAGGATGAATAGGCCACCGGTGATGATGCCGTGGTTCAGCATCTGGTAGACCGCGCCCTGGGCGCCGATGGCGGTGAAGGTGAAGACGCCGACGATGATCAGGCCCATGTGGCTGACGGAGCCATAGGCGACCAGGCGCTTCATGCTTTTTTGCGAGAACGCCACCAAGCCGCCGTAGAGCAGGCCGATCAGGCCGAGGATGACAATGACCCAGGCGGCACGGGCGGCGGCGTGCGGGAAGAGGGCCAAATTGAAGCGCAGCAGGCCGTAGGGCCCCAGCTTGACCATCACCGCCGACAGCACCACCGCCGCCACCGGCGCCTCCGCGTACATATCCGGCAGCCAGGTGTGGAACGGGAAGAGCGGCGTTTTGATGGCGAACGCGATGAAGAACCCCAGGAACAGCCACATCGCGGCCGCGGGGCTGAGGTGATACATGCCGGAGGCCAAGCCGGCGCGGATGACCGGGAAGTCGAACGTGCCGGTCAGGTTGTAGAGCCAGATGATGCAGACCAGCATCAGCGCCGAGCCGGTCATGGTGTACAAGAAGAACTTGAGCGCGGCGCGGATGCGGTGGTGCTGGCCCCAAATGCCGATGAGCAGCGTCATCGGCACCAGCCCCACTTCCCAGAAGACGTAGAACAGGAACAGATCCAGGCTGGCGAAGGCGCCGAGCATGCCGGTGGTGAGCAGCAGCAACAGAATGTAGAACGCCTTGCCGTGCTGATGGGCGCTCTTCCAGGAGGCCAGTACGGCGATGAAGGTCATCAGCGTGGTCAGGGGCAGCAGCCAGAGGCTGATGCCATCCACGCCGAGGTAGTAATGAATGTGAAAAGCCGGGATCCAGCGCAGGAACTGCTGGAACTGATAACCGGGGCGGGCGGCTTGGTAGGCGAAGGCGGGGATCAGCGACAGCAGCAAGTCCGCCAGGCTGAACGCCAGCACCGCCCAGCGCGCCGCGCGGTCGGAGCGGAGCAGCAGCAGAACGCCGACGCCGATGAGCGGCAGGAACACGATCCAGGAAAGAATGGTGTGGTGCAGGTTCGCCATGTCCGCCATGCTTTCTACCGGGCCACCAGCATGTAGAAAATGGCGACGACCGCGCCGACGCCGACCCAGCCGGCGTAGCTGCGGATGTTGCCCGAGATTTGCTTGCGGAGGCCGCCGCCGGTGGCGCGGCTGATGCCGCCGACGGCGGCGACCGCGCCGTCAAGGACGCTGGCGTCCACGATGCGCCACAAGACGACGCGGGAGAACCAGGCCAGGGGCCGGGTGAAGACCGCGCCGTAGAACTCGTCCACCCAGTATTTGTTGTAAATCGCCGACCACAGCTTGGGCAGGGCGTGCTTGGCCCGCGCCGCCGCTTCGGGCCGCGCCAGGTAGAAGTACCAGGCCAGGGCGACGCCGGCCAGAGCCACGGCGATGGAGATGGCCATCACCGCGCCTTCGCCCAGGGCGGCGGCGTGGGGGGCGGGGGTGACGCCGGTGGCAAAGACCGGGGCGAGAAATTTTTCAAAGCGGTCGTTGATGCCGATATAGCCGCCCAGCGCGGCAAGCACGGCGAGGATGATCATGGGGATGGTCATCACCGCCGGCGCCTCATGCGGTGGCCCGCCCTCATGGGGCTGGGGATGGGCCGGCTGTGGCAGCACCGGGCCTGCGCCGAAGCCGGCGGCGTCAATGGCGTGGGTGACCGCGCCGGCCGGTTCCTGGCCGGTGGGCCGCACGGGCCCGCCCGCGGAGGCGGCGCCGCGCCGCGTGGGATCGGGCCAGAAGGTGACGAACAGGGCGCGGAACATATAGAACGACGTCATGCCCGCGGCGATGGTGCCCACCGCCCACCACCAGGCGTTGGGACGGGGGCCGGAGAGGACCGCGTAGAGGATTTTGTCCTTGCTGAAGAAGCCGGCGAAGCCCGGGATGCCGGCGATGGAACAGGTCGCGACGACGAAGGTCCAGAAGGTGATGGGGGCGTATTTCTTCAGCCCGTCGGGAACGCGCTCGCGGATGCGGAACATGTCCTGCTCGCCGGAAAGGGCATGGATGGCGCCGCCGGCGGCGAGGAAGAGCAGGCCCTTGAAGAAGGCGTGCGTCATCAAGTGGAAAATACCCGCGCCGTAGGCCATGGCGCCGCAGGCCATGAACATGTAACCCAGCTGGCTGACGGTGGAGTAGGCCAGGACTTTCTTGATGTCCCGCTGCAATAGGCCGATGGAGGCGGCGAAGATGGCGGTCAGGGCGCCGACGGCAAGCACCACCGACAAGGCCAGCGGCGCGCGGTCGTAGATGGCCGCCGAGCGGGCCACCATGTAGACGCCGGCGGTGACCATGGTGGCGGCGTGGATGAGGGCGCTGACCGGCGTCGGGCCCTCCATCGCGTCCGGCAGCCAGACGTACAAGGGAAGCTGGGCGGATTTGCCCGTGGCGCCGATGAACAGCAAGATGCCGATGACGGTCAGCAGGCCGGTCCAGGCGTGTTCGACCGGCATGGCTCGGACCTGGGCGAAGACGCGGGTGAAATCGAAGCCGTGGAAGTGCTGGAAGATGAGGAACAGCCCGATCAGGAAGCCGGTGTCGCCGATGCGGTTGGTGACGAAGGCCTTGGACCCGGCGGCGGCGGCGCTGTCCCGGTGAAAGAAAAAGCCGATCAGGATGTAGCTGGCGAA
>DAHUYO010000129.1 GCA_027315185.1 Acidobacteriota bacterium | reverse complement strand
GAACCTTGGCGCGCCCGCCGCGCCCCTGTTGCTTGCCCTCCGCCGGGTGGGGTACAGTGCTGTTCTAGGCCGCTGCCCGGGTTTTACTCATGACCAAAGCCGATTTGATTGAAGAAGTTGCCCAAGCCGCCGAGGTGACGCGCAAGGATGGCGAGAAAATCGTCGAGGCTATCCTTGCCAGCATCGTCCAGTCCTTGCGCGCCGGCGACAAAATCGAAATTCGCGGGTTTGGCAGCTTTCGCACCCGCCAGCGCAAAGCCCGCATCGGCCGCAATCCCAAAACGGGCGAAAGCGTTCCGGTGCCCGCCCGCCGCATCCCCTTCTTCAAACCCAGCAAGGAACTCAAGGACGGCGTGAATCAGAAGGAAGGCGCCGCTCCCGCTCCCGTCACTCCGCTGGGATCGGTCTAGCTCCGCCGTCCCCCTAAACGCCCGGGCCGCAGGTCTGCCTTCCCGCAAAAGCTGCCCCATTCTACGCGCCGACAGTCGCCCCGTCGTCCCGTCGCCGCGGCGATGCGCCCGCGAGTCATTTGCGCGGACCTGTGGTGAGTCCCCAACCCGGGGCCCCCGCAGCCGTCCGCGGCGGCGGGGTGGAACGAAGCGATGCGACGGTGATCGCCCCGCCGGCGCGTGGGCAAGGGCTACGCCAGGCCCACCGGCGGGACTGTTGAGCGGGGCGAGAACCGAGCAGTGCGAGGCGGGGAGAGCGAGGGCGAGCGAGCGTACCGAGATGTACGTGAGTAGCCCGAGCGAATCCCCAACGAAGCGATGCGACGGTGATCGCCCCGCCCAATTCCAGCCGTCTGCTACCATCCATAGCATACGGGTATGGACCTCATTCCCAGCGAAGCTCAGGTCAATGAACTTTTAGAGGCGACTGGCGCGCTCCAGCACGGCCATTTTTTGCATCCCAGCGGCACCCATTCGGACGCCTATCTCCAGATCCCCATGGCCATGCGGCATTTCTGGGAATCCAAAACCCTCAGCGTCGCTCTCAGCCGCAAACTGCGCGCCGACGATGAGATCCGCCGACATCTGCCCAACGTCAGCATCGTCGCGCCCGCGACCGGCGGCTTGCCCGTCGCCTACGGCGTGGCGGAGGCCTTGCGCGCCGCGCAGACGTATTGGGCGGAAAAGGAAGACGGCGAGCTGGTCTTTCGCCAATTCATGGAGCACCACGCCGGCGAACGGGTCATTCTGGTGGACGACATCCTGCGCAGCGGCACCAAGCTCAAAGCCCTGCAGCGGCTGGTGGAAGGCGCCGGCGCCCAGGTCATGGCGCTCGCCGTTTTGGTGCATCAGCCCTGGGAGGATCCCCAGGAGTTTCCCGGCGTTCCGTTTTTCAAGCTGACCACGCTCCAGCCCCGCTATTGGCGCAAGGACGATTGTCCCCTCTGCCGCGAGGGGATTCCGCTCACCAGAGTCCGCGTTTAGCCCGCCGGCGGCGTCGCGCCCGGCTCCATTGCGTCCGCCGCGCGCGTTCCCAGCGGCCGCCGCGCGGCCGCCGCCGCTCCTGCCCTAAACTAAAAGTTCGCAGCGCGAAAGGAGCCTAGGTTTGATCGAATCCCGTTTGTTGTTTTCCGCCCCCGCCAAGGTCGAGGCCGATGTCCTCGCCGTGCTCGTTTCCGAGCGCGAGCCGAAGCTAATCGGTGCGGCGGCGGAGCTGGACCGCGCCGCGAACGGCGCGATCGCCGCCTTGCTCAAGAGCGGCGAATTCAGCGGCCGCGCCTATGAGCTTTTGCCCTTGGGCAAGTTGAACGGCGCCGCGGCCCAGCGCATCTTTCTTTTGGGCACGGGCAAGGCCGCCCTCGGCGTCCATGAACTGCGCCGCCTGGCGGGCGCCCTCGGCCGCCAGCTCAAGGGCAAGAACCTGCTTCGCTTCGCCTGCTGCGCTCCGGAGCAGCTGGACCCGGCCGCCGCGATTGAAGCCATCCTCACCGGCGCGCTCGGCGGCGATTTCGATACCGGCCGCTACAAGCGTGACCGGGAGGACAAGCAACTGGCCGAGATCGCCATTGTCCTTCCCGAGCAGCTCAAGAGCCAGGAGGCCGCGCTCGCCGCCGCCCTGACCCGCGCCCGCGCCATCGCCGCCGGGCAGGATTTCGCCCGCGTGCTGGGCAATGAGCCGGCGAATCGCATGACCCCTACCGAAATGGGCCGCCGCGCCCAGGCCATGGCCAAATCAGCGGGGCTGGAATGCGAGCTGATTACCGAGGACCGCGCCCGCGAACTGAAGATGGGCGCGTTCCTCGGGGTGGCGCAGGGCTCTGCGGAGCCCCCGGTGATGATCGTGCTGCAATACAAGGGCGGGGGCAACGGCAAGGAAAAACTCGGCCTGGTGGGCAAGGGCATCACCTTCGACACCGGCGGCATTTCCATCAAGCCCGCCGCGGACATGGACAAAATGAAGTTCGACATGGCCGGCGGCGCCGCCGTGCTCGGCGCCATGCAGGCCATCGCCGCGCTCCAGCCCAAGCTTGACGTCATCGCCATCGTTCCCTGCGCCGAAAACATGCCCGGCGGACGGGCGCAAAAGCCCGGCGACGTGCAGATCGCCATGTCCGGCAAAAGCATCGAGGTGCTCAATACCGACGCCGAAGGCCGGCTGGTGCTCGCCGATGGCCTGCACTACGCGCAACAGCTGGGCGCCACGCGCCTGGTGGACGTCTGCACCCTGACCGGCGCGATCGTCGTCGCCCTGGCCAGCGTCTACACCGGCGTCTTCTCCAACAATGAAGACTTCTTCGCCGCCTTCGAGCGCGCCCGCGCCGCCTCCGGCGAGAAGATGTGGCGCATGCCCGTGGATGACGAATATTTCGAGTTCATCCGCGGCACCGTTGGCGACATCCTCAACGTCGGCGGCCGCTGGGGCGGCGCCGTGACCGCCGCCATGTTCCTGCGCGAATTCGTCGAGCAAACTCCCTGGGTTCACCTGGACATCGCCGGCACCGCTTGGCTGGACGATCCCAAACCCTGGATGAGCAAGGGGCCGACCGGCGTCGCCGTCGCCACGCTGGTCCACCTCGCTCTGCAATCCGCCGGGAATTAAGCCCGGCGCCCGCGGCCCTGGTCCGGCGTGGGCCGGGGCCTACAATTCCTCGGTGTCGATCTGCGCGCGTTGCAGCGCCCCGCTGTAATCCACGTAGACCGTCTTCCATTCGCTATAGACGTCCAGCGTGGCCAAGCCGCTCTCCCGGTGCCCATTGCCGGTGTTCTTGGTGCCGCCGAAGGGCAGATGCACCTCGGCGCCGATGGTCGGCGCATTCACGTAGGCGATGCCGGTTTGCAGTTCCCGCGCCGCGCGCATGGCACGGTTGACGTCGGCGGTATAGATCGCCGACGACAGGCCATACGCCACGCCGTTGGCGAATTCCAGCGCCTGCTCCAGGCCGTCGCAGGGCATCACCGCCACCACCGGGCCGAAGATCTCCTCTTGCGCGATGCGCATGTTGGGCGTCACTTCGGCGAAGATGGTCGGCGCGAAGAACAGGCCCTGCGCCAAATCACCGCCCGTCATGCGGCGCCCGCCCAGCCGCAGCTTGGCGCCTTCCTGCTTGCCGATCTCGACATACGACGCGATGGTGTCCAGTTGCTGCCGGTTCACCACCGGTCCCATTTGCGTGCGCGGATCCAGACCGTCGCCCACGCGCAGTTCCCCCGCCCGTTCGGTCAGCCGCTCCAGGAACTTTCCGTAAACGCCTTTTTGCACGATGATGCGGCTGGCGGCCGTACAGCGCTGGCCCGTGGTGCCGAACGCCGCCCACAGGCAGCCCTCCAGCGCCAGTTCCAAATTTGCATCGTCCAAAACGATGATGGCGTTTTTGCCACCCAATTCCAGGTTGCAGTGTTTCAGCTGCCGCGCCGCCTCCGCGCCCACCTCGCGGCCCACGGCGGTGGAGCCGGTAAAGGAGACGATGCGCGTGGCGGGATGCGCCACCAGCGGTGCGCCGCACTCCGCGCCCTCGCCCATCACCAGATTCACCACGCCCGCCGGCACTCCCGCATCGGTCAGCGCATGGACGAAGTTCACGCTCGAGAGCGGCGCATCCTCCGCCGGCTTCAGCACCACGCAGTTGCCGCAGATCAGCGCCGGAATGGACTTCCAGCTGGGGATCGCCATGGGGAAGTTCCAGGGCGTGATCAATCCCGCCACGCCGATGGGCACGCGGAAGGTCAGGCAGAGCTTGTTGGGCAGTTCCGACGGCGTGGTCACGCCGTACAGCCGCCGCCCCTCGCCGGCCATGAAGAAGGTCATGTCAATGGCCTCCTGCACGTCGCCGCGCGTCTCCAGCAGCACCTTGCCCATCTCCCGGGTCATGTCCTGGGCGAAGGCGTCCTTGTTTTCCAGCAGCAGTTGTCCGGCCCGGAACAGAATCTCCGCCCGCCGGGGCGCGGGCGTATCCCGCCATCGCGGATACGCCTCCAACGCGGCGTTCACCGCCGCATCCACGTCCTCCTTGCCGGAACGCGGGAACAGGCCGACGGTTTCGTCCTGATGCGCCGGATTTAGGCTCTCCAAATATTCCCCGGTGAGCGGCTCGCGCCATTCGCCGGCGATGAAGTTGCGGTGGGTGGGTGCAGCGTTAAAGGTGGCCATGCGCTTGTCGCTCCTGCTTCTTGGCGTGAGCAGCCACGCCGCCGGCAGCGTGGTGGGCCTTGGCCGCGCGATGTGTCGTGGGGGTTTTGCGCGGCGCCGCCGGCGGTTCGTCCCGTTTCGGTCCCAGGCCCAGCGCGATCAGCGCCCGCGAATCCGGCACCCAGCGCGTCTGCCAATGATGGGCGCGTTGGAACCGAACCAACGCCTCGTGCGTTGCCCAGTTCCAATGTCCGGTCACATGCTTCAAGTATCCCGCCTTCACCAAAGCGGCTTGAATCTGCCGCGTCCGCTGCGGCGTGATGCCCGGGCCGCGGCGGTAGCGCCGCGGCCT
>DAHUYO010000128.1 GCA_027315185.1 Acidobacteriota bacterium | reverse complement strand
AAAACGCCCAGCTATCCTCGATGAGCGCGCGCCCGCCGCCCTCGAACTCCAGCACCAGCAGCCCGTCGTCCTCGGCGCGGGTGCGGCCGGCGTGGGCCACGGTGGCGCAGTGGCCGGTGACGGCGCGAATCTTCGGCTTGTCGTAGATCCAGCGGGCGAATTCGATGCCGTGGCAGCCCATGTCGAACAGCACGCCGCCGCCGGCGCGGTCCACGTCCCAGAACCAGGGCGAATGCGGGCCGGAATGCTTCTCCAACTGCTTGACCAGATAGGGGCGGCCCAGCGCGCCTTCCTCGATCAGTTGCTTGATGCGCACGTATTTCGGCGCGAAGACCAGTTCCTCGGCGTAGAACAAATGCCGCTTGGCGGCGGCGCAGGCGGCGATCATCTGGTCGGCTTCGGCCAGCGTCATGCACAGCGGCTTTTCCATGGCCACGTGCTTGCCGGCTTGCGCCGCTTCGATGACCACCCGCGCGTGCAGATCGTTGGGCACGCCGATCAGCACCAGATCAATGTCCTTGCGATCCAGCAGCGCGCGCGTGTCGGTGAAGGCGTGGGGAATGGCGAACTCCCGCGCCAGCGCCTCGGCGTGGCCGGCGGTGGGGGAGGCGACGGCTCGCAATTCGGCGCCAGTCACGAAGCGCCGCACGGCTTCGGCATGGGAGCGAGCGATGAACTGGGAACCAATGAGGCCGATGCCGATGACCGGCGCGGAGGCGGGGGAGTTGCTGGAGTTGGTGGCGGGCATAAGCGCAAACGCCGCCGGGCAGCGGCGAACCAGCAACCCCGCCCCGGGCGGCGACAACACCGCTCAGGATACAACAACGCCCGCCGCGCCCCCCGGGCCGCGCATTGACGGGCGCGGGCGCGACCCCCGCGAGGGACACGAGCCCGACGCTGATGACGCCGACGGTACCGGAGGCACTGGCCATCCGGCCATGTCCGTCGCTCCGTGGCTCCCTGCGAGCGGGTGTATCCTGAGCCGATGCCAAGCCGCCCAAAACGGGAACGCCTGTTCAGGACGGTTCGCGGATGGGAATAGCACCGAAACCGGCTCGCCCGGTTGAGGATGGGGCCGGGCGGGAGTGCGCGACGCGCACGGATCTCCGCCGGATGGCCGGCATTCTGACGTTCGGGCTGATGGTGCTGACCATCCTGGCCTGTGTTCCCTACGCCCCCCAGGGCCCGTTTGACGCCCGGACGTACGCGCGGCTGGCGGGCATCCGGCTTGAGCAGCATTCCTGGACCGCCCTGCTGGAGCCGCTGTTTGCTCCGCTGAAGGTCATCGCCGGCGCCCCGGACTTCTGGGTGGCCACCGATTCCCTGCTGGCGTGGACGGTGTTGGTGGCGGTCGTTCTGGGGCTGTTGGCCGCGCGGCGCGCGGGGAGCGGCAGACGGGGCGCGGCGGTGGTCTTCCGGGCGCTGCGAAGGGCACTGGTGCTGATCGCAACGGTGGCGCTCCTCATCATGTTTTTTGCCATCGCCCGCGTGCCGGGCTGGCGGCTGGTCGTTCGCAATCCCAACCGGATCATCGCCGACCTGCACAGCCACACCGTCCTGTCCCATGACGGGTTGGCCTCGCTGCGGACCAATGTGCTTTGGCACCAATCCTCCGGATATAACATGGAGGCGGTTACCGAGCATGACCACCTGTCGGATCACGAGATCACGTGGCTGTCGCCCGCGGCGCTGGCGGCGATGCCGGCCCTGATGTCCGGGGTCGAGGACCATACCGGCCGGCGGGCGGTCTGCGTGGGCCTTTGCCCGAACACCGCCATGCGCATTGGCGGCGCGGTGCGCCACACGGCCTCGTTTGCGCAAGCGATTCATGCCGCGGGCGGGGCGGTCTTCGTCGTGACGCTGCCGAACCTGACACCGAATGACATCACGCGGCTGGCGGATGACGGCGTTGACGGGTTCGAAATCGCCAATGAGGGCCATCCCGGCCTGCCGCCGCGGCTGGCCCGGCGAGTGTTGGCGGTGAGCCGCGCCCGCGGGCTCGTTCTGCTGGCCGACTCGGACTACCACGGCTGGACGGGACTGGCCAGAACATGGAACGTCATCCGGGCGCCGGGAGCCGCCACGCTGTCGCGCTCCCAAAGGGTGCGTGTCGTCCTGCGCCAGCTGCGGCGCCACGACAGCGCGGCGTTCACTCCCGTGGTCGCGGGATATATGGGCGCGCCTTCGATGGCGCGCGCCATCTTTGCCCCATTCGTGGAATTTGCCCGCTACGCCATGGAGCTCTCGCTGGCTCGGGTGCTCTCCTGGTGGGTGTGGGCGTGGGGCGCCTTTGGCGCGTATGTGCTGCTCGACCGCAGGCGCCTGCGGGCAGGCAGCATTATGCTTGCCTCCCTGGTGTGGGCCACGGGCGCGGGGCTGGTCGGCGCCGGCATTACGGTCATCCGGCAGGGGCCAGGGACCACGAACTACGGATTCCATGTTGGCCTGGCGACCACGATGCTCGGGGCGGTTGCTTGTCTTTTCGCGACGTTGCGCGGGCTCAGCCTGCTGGCGGAATACCGAAGGGACGACCGCATCTGGCGGACCGCGAGCGAGGTGACGCCGGCCGGCGCAATCGTAGCAGCGGCGCCGGTGGTGGAAGCCCTGCCGTGACCCGGCGTGCTGCCGGATGGCAGCGATGCGAAACGGACGCCGGCCGGCGCCGGCGGTGTCTGGACCCTATTCTCCCAGTCGCCTGGCGTGGGCCCCGGCACGCGGCGCCAGGTTCACCGCGAGTGCGCTAGTCCACTAAAGAGTCGTGGCTGGAGTTGCGGAATCCCACTGCGGCGGGACAGGCTCACAATCGGGGAGACATGCGGGAGGCGCAGCCGCTCGGTGGAGCGGCTCCCGCGGCGAGCGCCTAATACCCTTCTCCCTTTCGTGCCCCATCCCCGGCGCTGGCGATCATCGTGCATCCGCCCGCAGGGCTCCGGGCTCCTGCCCATCGTCTACAACCGCCGCTCCGAACGAGAGCCCATCGAACTGCAAACGGGTATTTGGGGCAGCGCATTCGCCGATCCCCTGTCCCCTGGTTCGATAATTCTCGGAGCCACCCGCGAGTTTATCGGAGAATATCGAACCACCCCCAACCAGTTGATTTCCAAGCCTTTGGAGCCGATTCCGATTGAGGATTCAAGGATGGTGCTGGAGGGGGGAATCGAACCCCCATGGAGCTAAGCTCCGGCAGATTTTGAGTCTGCTGCGTCTGCCAGTTCCGCCACTCCAGCGACGGGTCTCCTGTAGATTAGCGCATTCGCGGCGGGCGCGGCGGTGCGGTGCAGCGGGGCGGGGCGGCGTAGGAGACGGTGCGCCACCCGGCGCGGTTGCGGGCCAGGGGCCCGCCCCAGGGCCGGCGGCGCAACGGAGCCCGCGGGACCGCCGTCGCGGTTCTCGTTTCCGCCGCCCGGAGGGGACTCAGTTTCTCGCGTCTCTGCTAGCCTTTAACCGTACAATCCGCGTAACCGTGCCATCCGCGCCGGCAAACCGCGCGAGTTACGCTGCGCGAGCCTGGCTGCGCGAAATGCGACGAATGACACGTGACCAGGAGGAGACCATGACACGCATATTCGATCGCCGCCGCTTTCTCATCGGTTCCGCGCTGGCGGCGGCCGCATCGGCCGCGCCGCCAGGAACACTGGAGGCCGATCCGCCGCCGGCGCCTCCCGGGTCGGCTGCCATCACGCTGGAGGAGACGCCAGCGGGCATTGTGATGCGGAACGGAACCGAAACGGTGCGCATCACGGTTTGCGCTCCGGATGTGATTCATGTCGTGGCGGGACCGGGAGATCCCGCCGGAGCGTCGCCGGAAACGCCGTGGATGGTCGCGCCATTCACACCGCAGACGCCGCAGGTCACGCGGACGGCGGAGCGCGCGACCCTGCGCACCACGGGGATGTCCGTGGACATTGATCTGCGCATGGGGCTGCTGCGCTTCCTGGATCCGAACGGCAAGCCGCTTTTGCAGGAGTCGCCGCGCGTTCCCCGCCGCTATGTGCCGGTGGAGGTCAACGGAGAATCGCTGTACCGGGTGGATACCCGATTTTTTCCGGATGCGCTGGAAGGCTTTTACGGGCTGGGCCAGCACCAAAGCGGCGTTTTCGACTACCGCGGGGCCGTGATCGAGCTGGCGCAGGCCAACACCAACATCGCGATTCCACTGCTGGTCTCCACGCTCGGCTACGGCCTGCTGTGGAACACGGCGGCGAAATCGTATTTCGACAACCGCTTTCCCACCGAGCTCAAACTCAGCAGCGAAGCCGCCGACGCGATTGACTATTACGTTCTCTACGGTCCGTCCATGGACCGCATCATCCAGATCTACCGCACCATGACCGGGCACGCGCCGCTGTTCGGACGCTGGGCCTACGGCTTTGTGCAATCCAAGGACCGCTACACCTCCGCCAAGCAGCTGCTGGATGTCGCCGCAAGGTATCGCGACCACCAGGCGCCTCTCGACCTGATCGTGCAGGACTGGTTCTGGTGGAAGCGCCAGGGCGATCCCGAATACTCCGCCGCCTACCTGAAGCCCTGGCCCGACGTGCCCGCGGCGCTGCGCCGCCTGCACGCGGAGCACGTCCACGCCATGATCTCGGTCTGGGCGAAGTTCGACCTGCGCTCGCGCAATTACCGGGAGATGAAGCGGCGCGGCTGGATCATCCCCGGGGCGGACGTCTATGACGCCACCAACGCGGCGGCGCGCGAGTATTACTGGCAGCATCTGGTGGGCGTGAAGTTCCCCGAGGGCTGGGATGCGTTCTGGCTCGACAGCAGCGAGCCGGAGATCTGGAACGGGCAAAGCGACGCCGCGCTGGACTCGCTGCGGCTCGCCATCGGCAACGGCGCGCGCTATACCAACATTTATCCGCTGATGCACGCCGGGGGCGTGCACGACCATTGGCGCCAGACCACGGACCGGAAGCGGGTCTTCATCCTGACCCGCTCCGGCTTTCTCGGCCTCCAGCGCTACGCGGCCGCGGTCTGGTCGGGCGACGTGATCGGCAACTGGATGACCTTCCGCCGGCAGATCGCGGCGGGCCTCAACTATCAAATGTCGGGGCTGCCCTACTGGACCACGGACATTGCCGGCTACGGGTGGCCGTACCCGCGCGATACGCGCGATCCGGCCTACCAGGAACTCTACGTGCGCTGGTTTCAATACGGCGTCTTCTGCCCCATCCTGCGCACCCACGGCCACCGCGTCAACAACGTCAACAGCCTGTTCCGCTACGGGCCGCAAACCCCGACGCTGATTTTCTACGACCGGCTCCGGTATCGCCTGCTGCCCTATATTTATTCCCTCGCCTGGCGCGTCACCCATGACGATTACACGCTCCAGCGCGGGCTGCCCATGGACTGGCCCGCCGACCGAAGGGTCCGCGCCATCGGCGATCAATTCATGTTTGGCCCCGCGTTTCTGGTGGCGCCCGTCACCGAGCCCGGCGCGGCGAGCCGCGCGGTCTACCTGCCGCCTGCC
>DAHUYO010000127.1 GCA_027315185.1 Acidobacteriota bacterium | reverse complement strand
TGCACCTCCTCCACCGACGCCCTCGGCTACGCCCGCCAGCAGGTGCTGCTGGGCGCCGCCGACGCCGTGCTCTGCGGCGGCGTGGATGCGCCCCTGGCGCCGCTCATCGCCCGCGCCTTCGGGCTGATGCGCATCCTGACCAACGCCTGGAATCACGCCCCGGCCCGGGGCTCGCGGCCTTTTTCCGCCGACCGCGACGGCTGCGTGCTGGGCGAGGGCGCTTGGATGTTCGTGGTCGAGGAGGAATCGCGCGCCCGGGCCCGCGGCGCGCGGCCGTACGCGCTGCTGGCGGGTTATGGTTCCACCTGCGACGCCCATCATCGCGTCCGCCCCGCCGAGAGCGGCGAGGAGCCCGCCCGGGCCATGCAGCTGGCGCTGGCCGACGCCGGCCTGCCGCCGGAGGCCATCGGCTACGCCAATCTGCACGGCACCTCGACGGTGCTCAACGACCGCATTGAAACCCGCGCTCTCAAGCTGGCCTTTGGTTCCCACGCCTACCGCATTCCCATGTCCGCGCTGAAAAGCCTGATCGGCCATCCGCAGGGCGCCAGTGGCGCCGCGGGCGTGGCCGCCACCTTGGCGGCGCTTCGTTCCCAGCGCCTGCCTCCGACCCTCAACTTGGATCATCCCGATCCGGAATGCGATCTGGATTACGTGCCGCACCAGAGCCGCGCCCACGGTTTCGCCCACGCCGTGTGCAACTGCATCGCCTTCGGCTCCAAGAATTCCGCCTTGGTGCTCTCGGCGGTGTAGGCGGTTATGCGCCAACGGCTGGGGCGGGAATGGCTGGATGAAGATGCCGGATCGGCGGAGGCGGTTCGCGCCAGCCTGGCGGATCTGGCCTGGATTCACCATCACCTCGGCGGCGAGGCCGCATTGCGCCGTCTCCTGGCCGCCGCTCTGCCGCGCCTTGCGCCCAATGCTAACGCCGCCGCCGCTCCGGGCCGGCTGCGGTTGCGGATTCTCGACGTTGGCGCCGGCGCCGGCGCGGGCACGGCGGTGATGCTGAGATGGCTACAAGGCCGGGGCTATGATTGCCACCTGGTGGCCCTGGACCGCCGCCCCAGCCATCTCCTCGCCGGCCGCCCCTGGCCGCCGCGGGCGGACTTGGCCGCGGCCGATGTCCTCGCCCTGCCCTTTCCGCCGCGCAGCTTCGATCTCGTGCTCTGTTCGTTGTTCCTGCACCATTTCCATGGCGCCGCGGCGGTCGAGGTGTTGCGCGCAATGGCGCGGCTTAGCCGAGGAGCCGTCGTGGTCCAGGATTTGGCGCGCAGTTGGTGGGGCTATTGCGGGTTTAGCCTGGTGGCGGCGGTCCGGCTCAGCCGGATGACGCTGCACGATGGCCGGGTAAGCTTTCGCCAAGCCTACACCGCCCCGGAGCTGGCGGCGTTGGCGCGGGCGGCGGGTTGCATGGATTATCAGGTCTCCGTACCCGGCCGCTTTCGCCTGGGGCTGACCATTTGGCCGCATGGTGAATCCAATGGCGCATGAGCCCGCACGATCCCGCACCGCGTCCGCCGCGTCCGGAGCCGCAGCCGCCCGTCGGTCCCCCGACCATTCCCCCCCCGCGAACGCCCCCCGGACCCGTCCCTCCGGCGCCGTCACCGCCCATGCCCGGGCCTGGACCAGAACCGCCGATCACCGAAGGCAGGCTCCAGCGCGGCGGCGGGTAAGCACCCGCGCCTCCCGGCGCCCGTCCGCGCCCGCGCCGGCTTCCGCCGCCAACACCGAACCCACCGGTCGCGGTCGCGGGCGAGTGGGCCGGCTGGGGCCTCGCCCGTCATTGGTTCCGCTTGGGCCGGAAAGCGCGGCCGGTTCCCTGCCCGCGGCGGGGTGACCCGAATGGCGGCTAGCGGCAGCGAGCGCGTCTGGGATGCGGCGGTTGTCGGTGGCGGCCCGGCTGGCGCGATCGCCGCCTGGCGGGCCGCCCGCCTCGGGCTGCGCGTCGTGGTGCTGGAGCGGGGCCGTTTTCCCCGCGATAAAGTCTGCGGCGAATTCGTCTCCGCCGAGGCCCTGCCGCTATTGGCGCAGGCGGCGCCGGAGCTGATGGCCGCCGCTCCGGAAATCGCCGCCGCCGAGTGGATCACCCTCTCCGGCCGCCGCTACGCCTTCCCGTTGGCGCCCGCCGCGCGCGGCATCTCCCGCTGGCGCCTGGACGCCCAGTTGTGGGCCGCGGCCGGCGCCGCCTTGGCGGAAACGCGCAGCGGCGCGATCGTCCGTGGTTGGCGGCCCGCGCCGCGCGGCGGCGGCGAATTGGAGTTCACCTTCGCCGGCCATTCGGAGCGTCTTCGCGCGCGCGCCCTGATCGTAGCCGCGGGCCGCTGGTGGCGCGTCGCGGGCTTGCCCGTTCCCGGCATCGCGCCGCGGCGAGCATGGGTGGGCGTCAAGGCGCATCTGGCAGGCATTCCTGCCCGCGCGCTGCAAATGTTCGCGCTGCGCCATGGCTACTGCGGCCTGGCGCCGGTGGAGGACGGCGGCGTCAACGTCTGTGCGTTGGTTCGCGCAGATGCCCCTGGTCTTAGCGGCTGTCGCGACATCGTGCACTGGCTCTCCGCGGCCGCGCCGCCGTTGGCGATGCGTTTGCACGGCGCGGCCATGGCGCGTCCGGTGCAGGTCACGGCTCCGGTGTATTTAGGCCGTGGCGTCGCGCTCCCAGCGGGGGTATTTTTCGCCGGCGACGCCGGCGGCTTCGCCGATCCTTTTACCGGCGCCGGCCTGGCCCGGGCCATGCTGGGCGGCGCATTGGCGGCGGAGATGGCGGCCGCGGCCCTGGCTGGCGACGGAGATGTGATCCGCGCCGCCGCCCGTCATGCCCTGGCGGTGCGGGCGGCGACCCGCCGGGCGCGGCGTTGGAGCGGCTGGCTGCGCCGCTGGCTGACCGCGCCCCCGCCTTGGCAGGACTGGGCGGCAGCGGCTCTGGCGCGGGGAGATATGGGGCAGAGCATGGCCGCGCGCACGCGCTGGGATGCCGCCGCTGGGCGGCGGTGACGGCACAATCCCTTCCGGCGCCCGCCGCAAGGCGGCAGGCCGCCCAGGCCGGAAAGCGTACGGCGGCACGCCCGATCCGGCCTGGGTAGCCGAGCGCGCAGCCCAGCGGCGGCTATCGCCCCGCCGGCGCCGCCGCCCGCTGCCGCACCACCTCGAACAGCACCACCGCCGCCGCCACGGAGGCATTCAGCGAGGCCGGTCCCGGCGCCAAGGGAATGGATACGGCGAAATCGCAGCGCTCCCGCACCAGGCGATGCAGCCCGGCGCCTTCCGCGCCGATCACCAGCACCGTGGGTCCGCGGAAATCGTGCGCCCAATACGGCTGCGGCGCATCCGCATCCAGCGCCACCGACCAATAGCCGGCGGCGGCGGTCTTCTCCAGCGCGGCGGCGATGTTGGCCGTTTCCGCCACCGCCAAATGCTCCAGCGCCCCGGCCGAGACGCGCGCCGCGGTCTCGCCCAGCGGAGCGGATCGGCGCCGGGGCAGAATGACGCCCTGCGCCCCGGCGCCGGCGGCGCTGCGCAAAATCGCCCCCAAATTGTGTGGATCCTCGATGCCGTCCAGCGCCACCAGCAGCCCCGGCGCCGCCGCCTGTTGCAGCAGCTCCTCCACGCTCAGCCGCGCCTTGGCCGCCAGCACCGCCACCGCGCCTTGGTGCCGCGGCGAACCCGCCAGCCGTTCCAGCGCCGGCGGCGCCAGCCGGCGCACGGCCACGCCGCTCTGCCGCGCCAACTGCTCCAGTTCCCGCAGCCGCGCGTCCTGCCGCGCGTGGCTGAGCGCCAAATATTGAATCGGGCGGCTGCGCGCGCGCAGCGCTTCCCGCACTGCATGGATGCCGGCGATCCGGTCGGCGGAGGGCACGGCTTAGTATTGCAGGACGGAAAACACTTCGTGCCCGCCCAGCTTGGCGCGGGGATGCAGAAACTCCAGTTCAATGGCGAAGGCCATGGCGGCGACTTCGCCGCCCAGCTTTTGCACCAGTTCCGCCGTCGCCGCCGCCGTGCCGCCGGTCGCCGCCAAATCGTCTACGATCAGCACCCGCTGCCCGGACTGGATGGCGTCGCGGTGCGCCGCCAGCTCGTCGCTGCCGTATTCCAGCGCATAGCGCACCGACACCGATTCGGCGGGAAGCTTCTTCGGCTTGCGGATCGGCACGAAGCCGGTTCCCAGCCGATATGCCACCGCCGGTGCGAAGATGAAGCCCCGCGCCTCAATGCCCGCCACCAAATCAATCCGCTCCCGCCGGAAGCGGTCGGTGAAAATGTCCACCAGCCGCGCCAAGGCGGGACCGTTCTTGAGCAGCGTGGTGATGTCGTAAAACAAAATGCCCGGCTTGGGCCAATCCGGAACTTCGCGGATTAGGGATTTGAGATGGGCAATATCCTCGGGGGAAGCCGGACGGGATGGCGCGGTGGTGGACAAGAACGGAACCTCCGCAAGCATTGTACGACGCGCCGCCCGCGCTCCTGGTCCCTCCGGCGGCGTGCGGCGACGCTCGCGTTGCCCGGCGGCGTCGCATTGCGCCCTAATGGCTTAGGGGAAAACCCCCAAGAGGCGGCGCAGGCGTTAGCCGGGGCATCGGAACTAGGACGGCTGCGACACCGGGAACCGCAAATCAAGAGAGGTGCGACGCCATGGAGCATGTGGATGCGAAGGTCATTCGGGAGCGATTGAACGTGATCGCGCTGGCGATTACCACGCTGGAATCGAATGCCACGCCGGCCGCGGTGAACGCCATCTCCAGCGCCCGCCAGGCGCTCAAGGAGGTCGCCCTCCTGGTCACCGGCGATGAACTCGACGAGCACGGGCAGTTTGCTCCGCCGCGCCTGCGCCGGGAGCGGGCCGAGTTGCGGCAAGAGGAGGAATCGCATGAGGCGGCGGAGCAAGGCGGCGGCGAACCGGACGGAACATTGGGCGCCACGGTGCGCTAACGGCCTCGCTCGCCCCGTGCTGCCGCCAATTCGGCGGCTAAGGCTTGGTGCGAGGGTGCGCGGGTGGTCCCACGATCGTTGGCCCGGGTGGCGGATCGCTGGCCGGAAATGATTCCTCGCCCGCTTCGTCCCAATCCTCATCGGAGGGTTGCGGCGAAGGAGCGCGAGAGGGTGGGCGCGGCGTCAGGGGCAATTTGGCGGGCATGGCTATTGGATGCCCGAATTGCCCTGCGGCGGCACGGCGCGGAATGGACGCCAATTCCGGTCGCAACCAAGTTCGCGAAGCGCTTGCAGTGTTTGCTGGAGATGCCCGGCGGAATGGTTCCCCCGTTCTTCCGGAGCGAGGCCAACAGCCGCGCCGGGGCCCGCATCCCACCAGCCAAATTTCCCCCAAAGGAGCACCGCTCGATGCCTACGACGGAGATAGAACGTTATCTGCTGCATCTCAATCACGCCTTATCCATGGAAGCCGCCCTCGTGGACCACTTGGAAGAGCGGGCGCGCGACGTGGAAGACCCCAAAATCAAACAGCGGATCCAGGATCACCGCACGCAGACCATGGACCATAGGGACA
>DAHUYO010000126.1 GCA_027315185.1 Acidobacteriota bacterium | reverse complement strand
ACGCCCCGGCGCCGCCGGTTGCGGCGAACCGTTCGGCGCCAGCGCCACCGGCCGCTGTAAGGTCACATCCAACTCGGCTCCTTGGTTGAGCGTGGCGTGACGATGGCTCAGCAGCCACCAGCCCACGGCCACGGCGGCGCCCACCCCGGCGCCGATCAGCGCGCCTTGGGCTCCGGCTACGATCGCGCCGGTAGCCAAACCTCCCGCCGTGCCGGCTTCGCTCCAGTGGACGTTATTCGCATCCATGCCGCGGCCTGCCTCGATCATGCCCTCCGAGCCGACATGCACGTTGCCGGCGGCCAGGGCTTCGGTGACTTGCGCGCTAATGTGGAAGCGGCGGCCGTCCGGCAGCGCCAAGAAGTCCGGCCGCAATAGCAGCGCCGACGCGCCCGTGGCGACGCGATGATCCATCACCTCGCGCACTTCGCCTTCTAAAACGGATCCGCGCGGAATCGCCCGCTGCCCGTTGACGTAAACCGCCCGCATCACCAGTCCGGCGAAACGATCGCCGCGCCGGGCGTCGGCGCTGGAAATGGACGTCTCCAATTGCATCCGGATCGGCGTTCCAGCGGGCAGAATCAAGGTTCCGGAGGGAATCGCCGCGCCATTGGGCGGGACCCCCGCCCAGCCGCTAGTCAACACTACACCGGTCAGTAAAACCACGAACCCCAAGCCGCGCAACAGCCTCATGTTCGCCTCCACTGCGTCCAGAGTAGCGCCTCTACCAGCACCGCGCTAAAGCCGTTTTGCCATGCTGGTTAGGAACTAGGTCCGTCGTCCGCGCCGGGCGCCGGGCGCCATGGGAACCGCCGGCGGGCACGCCTGTTCGCGGCAATAAAACGGGCGCGCATCCCTGCGCGCCCGCCGAGCCACACCTGCCAACGCGCCCGCTAGGACGCGCTTGGATTGTGCTTTAGTGAACCGATTCCAGCGGGTGCACCACGGTGAATCCGCTGCTGCCTTCCACGTAGAACCGCACCAGAATTGGCTGATCCGCGGGCAAACTGCGCAGCAATTGGCTCAATTGATCGGCGCTGTCCACGGGATGGCGATTGATGGATTCGATCACCACGCCCGGACCCAGAACTTGGCTGTTCGCCGCGGCGCTGCCCGGCTCCACGCTATGGATCACCGCGCCATGCACGTTCTCCGGCAGATGCAGCTGCTGCCGCACGTCCGGGGTCAGATTGCCAACCGTTACTCCCAGGTGGAAGCCTTGCGTCGCCGTCGCCTGATTCGCCACGACTTGCTCGTTTTGCTTCGGAGCCGTGGTCAATACCGCGTGGAACACCATCGGCTTGCCATCGCGCAATACCTTCAACGTGACGTGCGTCCCGGGAGCACTCAGACTGGTCATCTCTTGCAGTTGGCCCGGACCCTTGATCCGCACGCCATTGGCGGCGACGATGACGTCGCCCACCTTCAGCCCGATCTTGGCGGCTTCGCTATTGGCCTCCACATCGCTGACCAAGGCGCCGCGCGCGCTGGTGAGATTGAAAAATTTCATCTCCGAGGCGCTGATCGGCTCAATCATCACGCCCAAGTAGCCATGGCTGACCTTGCCGAATTTGATCAGGTCTTCGGAGACCTTCTCGGCGATTTGGCTGGGAATGGCGAAGCCGATGCCGGCGAAGGCGCCGCTGGGGGTGTAGATGGCCGTATTGATGCCCACCACGCGGCCGCGTACGTCCACCAGCGGACCGCCGGAATTGCCCGGATTGATCGGCGTGTCGGTCTGGATGTAATCGCCCAGGGAGCGCAGATTGCTGCTCAACCGGGGCCGGCCCAACCCGCTGACAATGCCGGTGGTGACGCTGAACTGGAATTCAAACGGATTCCCCACGGCCATCACCAGTTGGCCGGGCTGCAAGCTGCCGGAATCCCCCCATGGCAGGTTCGGCAAATCGTTGGCGTTGATCTTCACTACCGCCAAGTCAGTCAAAGGATCGGCGCCGACCACTTTGCCGGCATAGGATTTGCCGGTGGTGGTCAGCACGCGCACGTTGGTGGCGCCCTTGACGACGTGATTATTGGTGACGATGTACCCATTGGGAGAAACGATCACGCCGCTGCCGACGCCATATTCCACCTGCGGCGGCATACGCTGCGGCTCCTGGCCGAAAAATTGCCCAAAGAACTGCTGCATGGGATTGGAACTCGAACTGACCTTCGACGTGACGTGAATCTCAACCACGGCGGGCTCGACCTTTTTGGCCAGCGCTTCCAGCGCATGGGAGTATTGGTTGAGAAAATTCACCTGCGGCCCGCTCAGCGGAGCCTGGTTGGAATGCGCACCAGCGGGATCCAGCAGCGCCTTATTGATGCCGTTGTTCGGCGCCTGCATGCGGTAGAACGCCAACGAGCCGACCACGCCCGCGGTCACCAGAAGCAAAATCAAGATGCGACGATTCATATGCGCAAAACGAGCCATAGGCCGATTTCCTCCCATTGCGTTGGATCCATCCCCGCCCCGCAATGCCGCAAGCTGGGCCAAAAGGGCTAACGATCCTTAGACGCGCCGCCGAAGCGATCGGCAGCCAAATTGTTCGTCGTTTTAGTGTACGCCCAAGTGCGTCGCCGGCTTGGCCGACAATGCCCGCGATCAATTCCCCGTCTGTTATACTGACGCAGCGGGATTCCCTCCCGCCGGAGGAAAGGCCTATCCCCTACGATCGTTCGCGTCGCATTCCCGAGCCCCGGACTCGCACCAACGAGCGCATCCGCGCCCGCGAAATTCGCGTCATAGACGAAACCGGCCAGCAGCTCGGCATTTTGCCGCCGCAGGATGCGCTGGCCATCGCCCGTCAAAAGGGGTTGGACTTGGTGGAGGTATCGCCCTCGGCCCAGCCGCCGGTCTGCCGGATCATGGATTTCGGCAAGTTCCAGTATCAGATGGAGAAGAAGGCGCGCGAGGCTCGCAAGCACCAAAGAAACATCGTCATCAAGGAAGTCAAGTTCCGGCCCAATACCGATGACCACGATTACGAGTTCAAAAAGAACAACGTGCTGCGGTTCTTGGGCGATGGAGACAAGGTGAAAGCGGTGGTGCAGTTCCGCGGACGGGAGATCACCCACCGGGACATCGGCCAGCAGCTGATGGACCGGCTGCTGGGGGATGTCACGCTGGCGGCCAGCGTCGAGTACCGGCCGCGAATGGAAGGAAACGCGCTGACCGCTATTTTGGCGCCGAAGAAATAACCATGCCCAAGCTGAAATCCCACCGCGGCGCGGCCAAGCGCTTCCGCAAGACCGGAAGCGGCAAAATTGTCCGCGGCCATGCGTTTGCCCGCCACATTCTGACCACCAAGTCCCGCAAGCGGAAACGCAAACTGGATAACGACACGCTGATTAGCGCCGCCGATCAGCGGCGCGTCGGCCGCATGATTCCCTACAAATAGATCGTAGGGACACCGGGCCCCTCGCCGCATCGCGTCCGAGGGTGAGCTCACTGCCGGCCGCCGCCTCCCATAGCGGGAGATCGGTGCGGCGCCGGCGGAAACCGTAGAGGAGAAACCGATGCCCAGAGTGAAACGCGGCTCCCACCGCCGCAAGTTGCGCAACAAGGTCCTCAGCCGCACCAAGGGCTTTTACCTCACCAAAAGCAAGCTCTACCGCTCCGCCAAGGAAGCCAGCGACCGGGCGCTGAAGTTCGCCTATCAAGGGCGCAAGCAGCGCAAGCGGCAGTTCCGGGAACTGTGGATCGTACGGATTGGCGCCGCCAGCCGGGCCGAGGGGCTCAGCTACAGCCAGTTCATGCACGGTTTGAAGCTCGCCGGCGCGGAGCTGGATCGCAAAATCCTCGCCGACATCGCGGTCGCCGACGCCGCGGGCTTCGCCCGCTTGGCGGAGCAAGCCAAGGCGGCGCTGGCCGCCGCGCCCGCGGCCTAGGCCCGAGGTTCGGCCCGAAGGGTCATCCGTGGATCGCCCCATGGACCGCTCGGCCCCGCTCCCACCGCTGGACCCGCTCGCGGCGGCGCAAACCCGCGCCGCCGCGCCCCTGCCCTCCGATGCGGCGGGATTGCAAGCGGCGACCCAGGAACTCTGCGCTTGGGCGGAAGCGGCGGCGCACGCGGCGGAAGACGAAACCGCGCTGCGCGCCGCTCGCGACGCCTGGCTGGGCCGCAAGGGCGGCGTGCTGGCGCGGCTCAAGCAAAACTGGCTGGCCGCGGCGCCGCCGCCGCGCAAGCGGGATGCGGGCCAAGCCTACAACACCGTGGCGCAAGCGGCGGAATCGGCGTTGGCGGCGGCGGCTAACGAACTCGCCGGCCGCAGCGCGGCGCGCCGCCTGGCGGACGAGCGGGTGGACATTTCCCTGCCCGCTCGGCGCGCGCCGTTCGGCCCGGCGCATCCAGTGCTGGCGATCCTGCGGCGCATGACCGACATTTTTCTTCGCCTCGGCTACTCGGTCGCCGAAGGGCCGGAGATCGAGACCGCCTATTACAACTTCGAGGCGCTGAATATTCCCGCGCACCATCCGGCGCGCGCCAGTCAAGACACGCTCTATATGGACGCGGGCCCGGGAGCGCCGGAACTGCTGCTGCGCACCCACACCTCGCCGGTGCAGATCCGCGCCATGCGGCAAGCCGCGCCGCCGCTGCGAGTGATCGCGCCGGGCAAGGTCTACCGCAACGACGCGCCCGACGCCACCCATTCGCCCATGTTTCACCAATTGGAAGGCCTGGCGGTGGATGAGCACATCACCTTGCGGGACCTGAAGGGAGCGCTGGACCATTTCGCCCAGGAGATGTTTGGCGCCGGCGGAGCGGGTGAACGGAACGTGCGCACGCGCTTTCGGCCTTCCTACTTCCCGTTCACCGAACCCAGCGCGGAAATGGATGTGGGCTGCCTGTTCTGCCGCGGCGCGGGCTGCCGCGCCTGCAAGCAAAGCGGCTGGATCGAGGTGCTGGGCTGCGGCATGGTGCATCCCGCGCTGTTCCGCGCCGTTGGCTACGATCCCGAGCGCTGGACCGGGTTCGCCTTCGGCATGGGAGTGGAACGGATTGCCATGCTGGCGTACGGCGTGGATGATATCCAGCGGTTTTATTCCGGCGACCTGCGTTTTCTGAGCCAGTTTCCCGATTAGGTTGCCGGAGGTTACGAACCTTTACGCCCCTGCGCGTGTCCAGCTCCGGGCGGCGGCGCCCCGACGAAGGTCGGCGATACCATAGTAGGGAAGGCCATGGTGTACCTGGACCACAACGCGACCACGCCGCTGCGCCCCGAGGCATGGGCAGCGATGGCGGAGTTCTACCAGGGCGGCCAGGGCAATGCCAGTTCGATTCATCAGGCGGGCCAGCGGGCCAAGCAGGTGCTGGAGCGCGCCCGCGAGGATGTCGCCGATCTGCTCGGCGCGCGGCCGGCGGAAATCGTTTTCACCAGCGGCGGCACCGAAGCGGACAACCTGGCGATCCAGGGCCTGGCGGCGGGACACCCCAGCGGCCACATCATTACCTGCCAAATCGAACATCACGCCGTGCTGCATACCTGCCAGGAATTGGAACGGCGGGGCTGGCGGGTCAGCTATCTGCCCGTGGACGGGCAGGGCCGGGTGGA
>DAHUYO010000125.1 GCA_027315185.1 Acidobacteriota bacterium | reverse complement strand
TGGCGAAGCGCTTGGCCTCGCCCACCCACGCCAGCCAGGCCAGTGCGGTCACCGGCCCCACGCCGGGGTGCGTGCGCGGCAGACACGCCCGCGGCTCGGCCGCCGCGCGCGCCTCCGCCGCCTGGTCCAGCGCCTCGACCCGGCGGTTGAGCTCCGCCAGCAGCTCGCAGGCTTCATCGCAGTGCGCCCGCTCCTGGGGCGGCAGCGCCAGCTCGGCCAACTGCTGCTGCCCGGCGCGTGTATGCAGATGCGGCCCGCGCCGCAGGCCCCGGCTCATGGCCAGACCCTGCAGCCGGATCTTCACCTGACGGCGCAGGTTCACCGCCAGCTGCCGCCGGCGCAGCAGGTGCCGGATCTCCCACGCCTCCGGACCCGCCGCCCACACCCGCGGAAAATCCCCGCGCGCGTAAACCGCCGCCAGATGCAGCGCGTCGCGCCGGTCGGTCTTCTGCTTGCGGATCACCATCGCCCGCAGCTTGGCCGGGTCGCCCACCACCAGCGCATGCCCGAGTTCGGCCATCAGCTCGCTGAACCAGCGCGCGTATCCGGTGGCTTCGATCGCCACCGTCGCCGGCGCCGGCCATCGCGCGTACAAGCGCTTCACCTCCTCCAGCGGCTCGTTCTCCCGCCGCAGTTCCTCGATCACGCCGCTCTCGGTATCGAGCACGGCCAACTGTTGAAATCGCGTGTGCATGTCGCAGCCGATTACAATAGCCATCTCGGCCTCCTTCGTCCGCGCGGTCGGCTCTTTGGACAGTGCTATTCTGCCCGGTCGCGGGAGGCCGGGCCACCCCCGGCCGCGCGTGGGCGCGGGCCGGTCCCCCGTGTGGATCGCGCTCGGGGGTCCCCGCGGGAAAACCCGCGGGGGCGCGACCGGCCCGCGCCCGCGGCGTTCTCATGAAATCAGCTTTGGGGGTTGGCGGGATTGACCGCGGCGAGGCCCGAGGGATCGGGCGAGAGCCAGCGTGCCAACTGCGAGGCGTAATCGCGACGCCAGAAATGGTCCACGCCGTCCGACTCGCGGATTTGGTTGGTCCACTCGTACTCGCCGCTGGTCGCGCCGTTGCCGGGCTCCCCGTACGGATAGAACGTGCCGAAGCCGGATGCCGTCCCCGCGGCGTTGACCGTCATCCGCGTCGTGCCGTTGTTGTCCATGACCAGATAATTCACGGCCGCCGGGGCGCTGAGGTTGACCGGATTCGCCTCCGTCACCGTCGCGATGATGGTCCCCCCGCTCTCAACGTTGGTCTGCCAATCGCCACCTCACCCCAGCCAACGGCGCGTCAAGCCCGCGTACGCATCCACCCGCCGGTCGCGCAGAAACGGCCAATGCGTCCGCGCCCGCTCCACCGCCGCCAGGTCGCAATCGGCATAGATCAACTGCCCGCCGCGCGTGTCCGCCGCCGCCAGCAACTGCCCATCCGGCCCAGCCAAGAAGCTCTGCCCCCAAAACTCGATGCCCGCCTTCCCGTCGCCCCCTGGCGTGGCCTCAAATCCGGCGCGGTTCGGCGCGGCGACGAAAACGCCGTTGGCGATGGCATGCGCCCGCTGCATGGTCTGCCACGCCGCGTGCTGGGCGGCGCCGAACTCCGCTTTTTCCTCCGGATGCCAGCCGATCGCGGTGGGATACAACAAAATCTCCGCCCCGGCCATGGCCGTCAGCCGCGCCGCTTCCGGAAACCACTGATCCCAGCAGATCAACACCCCGATTTGCCCGTAGCGCGTCGGAAACACCTGGAAGCCGAGATCGCCGGGCGTGAAATAAAACTTTTCGTAATAGCGCGGATCGTCGGGAATGTGCATCTTCCGGTAGCGCCCCACGAGCGTTCCATCCGCATCCAGCACCACCGCGGTGTTATGGAACAGCCCCGCTGCCCGCCGCTCAAACACCGACGCCACGATCACCATCGCCCGCTCCCGCGCCACCGCCGCCAGGGCTTCCGTCGTGGGTCCGGGTATGGGCTCGGCCAGGGCGAAGTTGGCGTGGTTTTCTTCCTGGCAGAAATACGGCGACCGGAACAGTTCCGGCGTGCAAAAAATCCGTGCGCCCGCGGCGGCGGCGCTCTCCGCCGCGGCCACGGCCTGGCGCAGGTTCGCCTCCGGATCGGCAAGCACCTGCGCTTGCCATAAAGCGACGCGAACGGAACGGGCGTTGGGCATGACGAGTCCTATGGCGAGGGATGCAGCGCGAGCAACTGGAACGACGCCCGGTCGCGGCCAACGGCGCAGGGAGGCCGGCGGGCCACCATATGAGCGGCGACGCCTCAGTGTACCGGCAATTCGCGCCGCCTGCGGTCCATTATCCTGAAAAGACCATGCCTGCCGCCGCCGCGCCGCTCAATCTCGACCTGCCACCCGCGCGCCAGGGCTTTCGCTGGCCGGCCGAATGGGAGCGCCACGCCGCGACTTGGCTGTCTTGGCCGCACAAGGAAGCGAGCTGGCCCGGCCGCCTGGATGAAATTCCTCCCGTCTTCGCCGAGATGATCCGCCTTTTGGCGCCCGGTGAAGAAGTGAGCGTCAATGTCGTGGATGATGCCATGGCCGCCGACATTCGCGCCCGCCTGGAGCGCCTGGGTGTCCCGCCGCAGCGCGTGCGTTTTTTCTCCATCCCGCATGATGATGCTTGGATCCGCGACCATGGGCCCATTTTCCTCACCCGCCAGCTAGCCGGAGGTCATGGCGGGTGCCCCGCTGCGGCGACCGAGACGGCGATCGAGACGGCGACCGAGACGGCGATCGTGGATTGGGGTTACAACGCCTGGGGCGGCAAATACCCCCCCTTCGCTCAAGACGACGCCGTCCCGCGCGGCATCGGTACCGAGCTGGGCCTCCCCGTTTTCGCCGCGCCGATGATTTTGGAGGGCGGCTCCGTGGACGGCAACGGCTGCGGCACGGTCCTCACCACGGAATCCTGCCTGCTCAATCCCAACCGCAATCCGCATTTGGATCGGGCCGGTATCGAACGCAACCTGCGCGACTACCTGGGCGCCAAAAGAGTCCTGTGGCTGGGCGCAGGAATCGCCGGCGACGACACCGATGGCCATGTGGATGATCTGGCGCGCTTCACCGCCGCCCGCACCGTGGTCACCGTGGTCGAAGCCGATCCCGCCGATGTGAACTACCAGCCGCTTCAGGATAACCTGGCCCGCCTGCGGTCCATGACCGACCAGGACGGCGCGCCGCTCGAGGTGGTTTCCCTCCCCATGCCCCCCGCGGTCGAATACGACGGCCAGCGCCTGCCCGCCAGCTACGCCAATTTCTATATCGGCAATCAGGTGATCTTGCTGCCCACCTTCGCCTGCCCCCAGGATGAGCCGGCGCGCGCCATCCTCCAGCGGCTGTTCCCGCAGCGCTGCATCGCCGGCGTGGACGCCCGCGCCCTGGTTTGGGGCCTGGGGGCCTTCCATTGCCTCACCCAGCAGCAGCCCAGCGCCGGATAGCGGCCCCCGTTTCCTAGCCGCGCTAGCACAATAGGACGAGCACCTAAGGAGACCACATGACTTGCCGCGAGGCGATGCGCACAACGTTTGATTTTTGCGTCGGCGAGGAGCGCTTGAACGACGCGCTGGAGATCATGAGCGCCACCGGCGGTAATGTCGTGGCCGTGGTGGAGTCGCGGGAGGGCATGCGCCTATTGGGAACCATCACCGCCCGCCAGGCGGCCGTCCGCCTGGGCCTCGCCGACCTGCGCCCTTCCGACGTCATGTGCCGTGAGCTGGCCGACCCGCGTTGCCCCAAAGCGGCTCTCGAAGACGATGCGACCGCCGCGCGCGAGACGTTGCGCCGGAGCTGCGCCAGCGCCATCCCGGTGGTCGAAAACGGCAAGCTGGTCGGCCTGTTGCTCGCCGAAAAGCCCGCGGGCTAGCCATCCGCCGGCGCCGCGCCAAGCAAAGCGGGCTGCCCCGCGGCAGGCGGGGCCGGCGCCCGCGCCGCCAACGCCGACCAACAGGCCGGGAAAGCCGGGGGCTCGGGTTGCGGCGGTATGCGAAAATGAGGGACGTTACCGCGCATGTCCGATCCCAACTCCAATCCTGCGGCGCCCCAGAGCGAAGCGCTGAACCCGTCCGGCGAGACCAGCCCATCATCCGCCCCAACTCCCGCTCCGGCGGCCCAGCCCGCCGCGCCGGCGCCCGCGCCGGAAAGCGCCGGTGAAGGCAACTTCGCCGAACTCCTCTCCCGCTTCGAGGCCGCCGGCTCGGCCCAGGCGGAGCCGAAAGCCGGCGACCGCCTGATCGGCAAAGTAGTCAACATCACCAGCGACGCGCTCCTCGTGGACATCGGCGCCAAAGCCGAAGGCGCGCTGAAAATCGAGTCCGTGCGCCGTGACGATGGTTCCCTGCCCGCCGGTGTCGGCGACGAAATCCAGGTGGTGGTCGAAGGCCGCGACGCCGAGGGCAATTTCAACCTTAGCCCGCTCACGCCCGACCGCCCGCGCACGCTGGAGGATCTGCAAGCCGCCTTCGAATCCGGCTTGGTCATCCGCGCCAAGGTCACCGGCATCGTCAAGGGCGGTTTTTCCATCCAGGCGGGCGAGCGCGGATTTCTGCCCCAGTCCCGCAGCGGCGTGCGCGACACCGCGGAGATGCACAAGCTGGTGGGACAGGAGATTCGCTGCCGCATCGTCCGCGACCCGCAAGCGAAAAACGTGGTCGTGGACCGGCGCTCGGTGCTGGAGGAGGAGGAACGCGAAGCCGAAGCCGCCGCCCTGGAACGCCTGCGCGAAGGCGACGAGGTCGAAGCCACCGTGCGCAGCTTGGCGACCTACGGCGCCTTCGTCAACCTCGGCGGCATTGATGCCCTTTTGCACGTCGCCGACATGAGCTGGACCCACGTCGGTGATCCCAGCAAGGTCGTGGCCATCGGCGATCAGGTGCGGGTCAAGGTGCTCAAGATTGATCCCGCCAAGCGCCGCATTTCGGTGGGCATCAAACAGCTCACCCCGGATCCCTGGGAGCGCGTGGCGGAAAAATTCGAAGTCGGCCAGCGCGTGCGCGGCGCCGTCCTGCGGACCACCGACTTCGGCGCCTTCGTCGAACTGGAGCCGGGCGTCGAAGGCCTCATCCATATCTCCGAAATGTCCTGGTCCCGGCGCGTCCGCAAGCCCGATGACGTCGTCAAGCCGGGCGAGATCGCCGAAGCCGTCGTCCTGGCGGTGCAACCGCGCCAGCGCCGTATTTCCTTGGGACTGAAGCAAGCGCTCGGCGATCCCTGGGCGGACGCAGCGACGCGTTACGCTCCCGGCACCGTGGTCGAAGGCCGCGTGCGCAATCTTCAGCCCTTCGGCGCCTTCGTCGAAATCGCCGAAGGCGTGGATGGGATGATTCATATCGGCGATTTGGCGGAAAACCGCCTCAATCACCCCAGCGAAGTCGTCAAGGTGGGCGAAACCGTCCGCGCCCAGGTCTTGGAGCTGGAGTTGGAGAAGCGCCGGCTGCGCTTGGGCATGAAGCAGCTGCTGCCCACGCCCGCCGATGAATTTATCGCCGCCCATCAGCTCGGCGACGTGGTCAGCGGCCGCGTCGTCCGCGCCTACCCCGGCCGCGTCGAGTTGGGTGAACGCATCGAAGCCGCCTGTCCCAGCGCCGTCGCGCCCGCCAAGCGCGTCGTGCAGGGCACGCTCGGCGAGAAGCTGGCCGCGGTTTGGAAGCCCCCCACCCCGGCCGTGCCCGAACCCGAGCCCACCGGCGTGCAATTGAAGGCCGGCGAAATGCGCAAATTCCGCCTCGTCAAGCTCGACGCCGAAACCAAGTCCATCGAAGTCGAACCCGCCTAGCGCCTCCGCCGCACGTAGGACAGCCGCCCCGGCAGCCGGCCCCGCCCTGCGCCGACGGTAGGATAGCCGTCCCGGCAGCCAGCCCGACGGCCATCCCGCTGTCGCTGCTGTAGAAAGGCTTACTCGCAGCTAAAGGCGAACGGGGCCGTCCGCGCCCCTAGAGCGGGCGAAGGCCCGTTTGGCGGCGCGGCTGC
>DAHUYO010000124.1 GCA_027315185.1 Acidobacteriota bacterium | reverse complement strand
CTGCCCTCGGTCAGCGTGCCGGTCTTGTCCACCACCAGGGTGTCGACCTCGCGCAGCGCCTCGATCGCGGCGGCGTCGCGGAACAGCACGCCGGCCTGTGCGCCGCGCCCGGTCGCGACCATGATCGAGATCGGCGTGGCCAGCCCCAGTGCGCAGGGGCAGGCGATGATCAGCACCGCGACCGCGGCGATCAGCGCGTTGGCGTATCGCGGATCGGGACCGAACCATGCCCAGGCGACGAAGGCCAGCACCGCCACCGCCACCACCACCGGCAGCGTCCGCCAGCGCTCCAGCTTCGCGCCCAGCCATTTGCGCCGGTGCAGCAGCGCGGCCAGCACCAGCGTGTTGACGATCATCCCGGTGTCGGACGCCACCACCAGTCCCGGCACCCCGAAGCGGTGCGCCAGCAAAATATAAATGGGAATCACCGCCGCCGTGACGATCGTGCCCGCCAGCATCGGCGTCATTGTGTTCCCGGCGGCGTAGAACGCCCGCGAATACAATCCCTGCACCGCCCAAAAGGCCAGCGACAGGACAAAAATCCCCAGGTACATGGCCGTGAGCTGCGCCTCGGCGACGGTGAACTTGCCGCGCACGTACACCAGCTCCGTCAGCGGCAGCGCCAAGGCCGCCAAGTAGCTGGCCGCCAGCACCGCCGCGGTCGCGGTCTTCACTACCGCGCGGTCCAGCGTCTCCCGCAACTCATCCCATTTGTTTTCCGCCACCAGCCAGGCGAAGAACGGCATCGTCGCCTGGCCCACCGCCTGCCCCAGCACCGCCGTCGGCACCCGCATCAGTTGCTTCGCATACACCAGTTCGGTGATGGCGCCATGCAGGCTGGCCGCCAGCGGCTGCATGATCCAGTCGTCGGCGCTGACGAGCGAGACCCCCACCATCAAGGGCAGCGTCAGCTTTAGCCAATGCACGAACTGCGGATCGCGGAAATGGAAATTGATCCGGAAGCGCAGCCCGCCGGCCCGCGCCCCGAACAGCGGGAATAGAAACGGCCCGATCAGCGCGCCGGCCAGCGCGCCCACCGCCAGGCTGGTGATGCCCAGCCAATGCGACAGCAGCACCCCGCCCAAGATGATGCTGGTGCTGTAAAACAGCGGCGCCAGCGCCGGCAGCCAAAACACCCCCCGGGCATAGAGCGTGGCGCAGATCAGCCCGCCGATGCCGAAGAACAACTGCGCCGGCAGCAGGATGCGCGTCATGCGGACGCAGAGCGCGAGCTGCGCCGGCGTGAACGACGCCGCCAGGTACAGGCGCAGCAGTTGCGGCGTGAAGATTTCGCCCAAAATGACGCCCGCGGTCAGCGCCAGCGCCATGAAGGTGGCGATGATGGAAAAAACCCGGTAGCCTTCCTCCTCCTTCCCCTGCGCCAGGTAGGGGCTGAAGATGGTGATGAAGGTGATGGAGAGCGCCCCGCCCGCGACCAGGTAATTCAGCCAGTTCGGAATGGTGAAGGCGACGTTGTAGGCGTCGGTCAGCTTGCCGGCGCCGAAGGCCCAGGCGATGTAGGCCTGGCGCACATAGCCGATCACGCGCGAGCCCATCACCGCCGCCATCATCAAGATGGCGGCGCCGCCCAGCCGGTTCATGGCCAAGCCATGGCGGCGGCCCTCGGCTGGCGGATCCGTAGTGGAAGGCGTCCCGGTGGGCGTCCCCTCAGGCATAGACATCAGGGTAAAGGGTCTAACGCATGGGGTCTAGCCGGGCGGCATGGGTGTTCGTGCTAGGGATGGCGGGAGCGCTGGCCCCGCCGCTCCCGCACAGCGTCTTCCCCCGCCGCCCCTTCAGCGCCCGCATGATTACCGCCAGCCCAATTCTCAGCCCGGTGACGATGCGCATTGCCCGCTCCGGGGCATGGTGGTCAGTGCGCTTGCCGCACGGCGCGTGGTTGTGGCTCAACCGCGCCACCCGCCGCGCCTATCGCTGGCTCCCCAGCGGCGCCTGCGTCGCCGTCCCTTTCCGCCCGCCGCCCGGTCTCCAGCCGTTTCTTTGGCGCGGGCGGATTCGCCGCCAGGCGCTCGGCACGGGTACGCTGCGCGGCTACGCGGCCGTCATTCAGCAAATTAGGGTGCGCCGGCGTAGCCGCCCGAGCGTCGTGTTCACCGCGTGGACCGCCCCGGCGCTCGGCGGCTTGCCCCTGCGCATTCAGATGTTCACGCCGTCCGGTCCGTTGGAGATCCAATACGAAGACTTCCGCCTGCACGCTCCCGCCAGGGAGCCCGCGGCCCCGCCGCCGAGTTGTAGCGCGGACATGGGGCGAACAAGGGCTACGCACACCCTTGAGACGGTTGGATAAGAAGCCGCACCCGGACTTTCTAAACCGGCGCCTCAGCGTCGCGACAACCCGCCCGTGGAAACCACGGGCCTCCGGCTCTGTGCGGCGCCCCGCCTGCTCCAAGGCGCGGGCGCCGCGCCGGGCTATGCCGCGCGGGGCGCCGGCTCCGCCGCTGCTTCGGGGGCCCGCAATCCCGCATGCGCGCCGGAGCGGACCCGCGCCGCCGGTAGCGGTTTATCCGGCTGTGCCAAAACCTGGTCCCAGGTCTGGGGATGGCGCTTGAAACAATATTGGCAGCGCAGCCCATAGCTGCCGTCCTCCCACCGCGCGCGAATCCAGCGGTGGGAGCAGGTCAGCGAACCGACGAAGGTGGCGAACCGACTCAGCATCTTAGGACTCCCGGGCCGCCCGATAGCGGACCCACCTAAGTAGATGCTGTTCCTTCGTCCAGGGTTGCAGCCCCGGCGCCGGCCGGGTCGCAAGTTATTGGTTTATCGTCTGTTCCCGGTAGCTGAGCACCGCGTATGTCCGGTTCTGGTTGGCGGCATTGATCATCGCGCTGTCGAAGCGAATGCCCCCTGACGAGTTTCCGCCGCCCACCGCGATGTTGAAATCGGCGTTGCCGATCTGCGAGCAGTTCTGCAAGCCGATGTCCTCGCCGGTGGGATCGGTGGCCCCAAGATTGCCGCAGACGTTGGCGGCGAAGACCGCGCCATTGATCGTCGGCGTGCCGTTGCCCCCCGCCATGGCGTGGCCGCTACCGATAAACAGCAGCAGCCCGTTCCATGTGAAGTTCGGAGGAATCGTGGCATCGCCAGTGATCAGCAGCGTGCCGCCGCCCGAGGTGGGCAGCGTATAGTTGCCCTCGATCACCGTCAGTCCGGGATTATTGCCGTCCAAAAAGCCCGTTCCATTGCCCGCGCTGCTGGGACACGCAGCCGGCGCCGTGGTCCCCTCGGCTACCGAACCCGAACCGGAGCACACCACGTCCGCGGAGTTCTCCAGTTGGTTGACCAGCCCCAACAGGCCGGTGGGCGGCATGAAGGTGCCCTCCGTGTTCCAGTCCGAGCTGAGCGGCAGCGGGTTGCAGGAGCTCTGCGAAATGCAGCCCGCCGTCTGCGTGCTGCTCACGTTCGAAATGACGGGCGTGCCGCTGGAGGAAACCGGGCACGGCCCGTAGTGGGTGCAATTGTCGCGCACCGAGGGAATGCCGCTGTTGACCGAATTCACCGCCGCGGCACCGTCGCCGGGCACCGCCACGGCCAGCGCCGGCAGCGTCGGGTAGACGCCTGATGTGTCCACCCCGGAAACGGTGAAATTATTCGAGTTCGGGCCGCCAAAGACCGGGCTGCTGCCGCTCAAGGTCACCGCCGACGGTGCTTGGAAGGCGAACGGAAAACGCGTGACGTCCTCGGTCACCAGCTTTTCGTAGCCGCCGGAAACGCCCATCGCCGTGATCTGGAAGATCACCGCCGGATCGGTGGACCCGCTGCCCAACGACGACCCGTTCGGATACCGCCCGGGAATCACGCCCGCCGCGGTGGGCACGGAGTCATAGAGCATCTCTTGCGTCGCCAAGGCGGGATTGCTGCTGTCCACCTCCTCATCGGCGCTGTTCTCCGTCTCCACGTTGATGCGCGCCCACTTGAAGCCCGTGACGTTGGTCAGGCTCGACGTGATCACGTCACTGCCCAGCGGGGTCACAAAGCCGGAGGCCACCGTGCCGCCAAACGGACTGGGCTCGGTGGTGAACGTCGGGTCGGCGTATTTGTCGCTCGACAGCCAGGGCTGGGGATCGGGATAGTCGTTCGAGGGGTTAATGATGTACACCACGGTGTTGGTCGAGCAGGTCGGCGCCAGACCGGGAGCGGGATTGGTGTTCGAGCACAGCGTCGCCACCACCGGCGACGTCTGCTGCACCCCGCTGACCATCTGCCCGCGCAGCAGCCCGCGCGCTTCATCCGCGCCGGCCTGCGCCGCCGTCGCCGCCCGTTCCAGTCCCGCCGCCTGGCGTCCGAAGATCGAGCCGTTGATGGTGATGGACAGCACCGCCGCCCCCATCAGGGCAATGACCACCAGCGCGAACAGCGCAATCATCAGCGCTATCCCGCGCTGCCGCCGCGCCCGCCTGCTCCCGGCCTGTTTCATTCTCGCCATCATTTCCCCACGTTGCGGACGAACGCATCGCCGCTAAAACTCAGCTGCACCGGCATGTGATTGAATTGGTCCGCGCCGCAGGTCTGTAGCGTGAACGCCACGACTACCTCCGCCACGTCCTGCGGTTGTGTCGTCACTTGCCCATTGGCGTCGAGATAGGTGAAGATGCGCGGCGCATTCCCATTTGCGGAGAACACCTGCGTCAACACCGGCGTGGTCTGCGCCGTCCCCAGGCCGCCGCTGCTGCTCTTCACCTGCACCGTCCGCTCCAGTTGCCACAGCGTCCCGGTGGGATATTGCGGATTCGCGGCGCAGCCGGACACCTCGGTGGCCGGCATCGCGCTCAGGGCATACTCCACCTGGTCCACCACCGGCCCGGTCTGTCCCGAGGTCAGCGTCCCCTGATTGCCCAACGCCGCTTCGAAGGTGGCGGCGCTGGCGGTCATGTTCGAAGTGGGCAGATCAAAACCGCGGGCCACGATGTTGTCACCGACGCCGTCGTAGGGGGCATTGTTGACCGTGGGATACAAGTACAGCTCGAATGCGCTGGCCGCCGGCGCGGGCGGATAGCCCGCCATGCGCAGGTCGCCGGTAATGCTGCCGATCGCCCGGTCGCCGGCCGCCGACAAATTGCTCGATTCCATTTCCACCGAATAGCGCTGGGCGTAGCGGCCGTAAAAGCCGAACGCAATGGCGCTGATCAGCAGCAGCAGGCTCATCGCCAGCACCATCTCCAGCAGCGAAAATCCGGACTCGGCGGTGTTAGGGCGTGGCGGCATGGACGTTTACCGGAGCGAAGGTGGCATCCCCAAGCTTGCGCACCCCCACCGTAATCTGGTGCGGCATTTGCACATTGCTGGCGGTGGCGACGCCGACGTTCAGCGTCGCCAGCACCGGCGTGTTGATGTTCCAGCGGATCTCATAGGCTTGGCAGCCGGCCAGCGTGGCGGGTACGGTCTGCGGACAATTGGGCCCGCCCACCACCACCGTTTCGCTGTACCCGGTCTCCGCCGCCTTGCTGAAGTCAATATCCCCGTCGCTGGCCAGGATCTGCGGGCTGTTGTCGCTCAGATCCACGGGGGCGCTGTAGGAATCCTTGAAGCTGGTGCACGCCGACAGCGGCGACGCGCCGCAGGGCGTGCGCAGGGCGTGGAAGGCCGTCACGATCTCCTCGGCCTCCTGGTTGGCGAGAAATAACCCCGCATTCTGCACCTGATTGTCCGCGTCGGCATGTATCGCCGTGGTCATCGTCGCCGCCAGCACCGCCACGCTGACGCACAGCACCAGCAGCGCGAACAGTGTCTCCAGCAACGAAAACCCTGCCGCGGAGCGGCGCAATGGCAAGCGGCGAGATCGGTTGGGCGGGCGCATAGGCGGTTGCACCCCCCTTGGTGCAAGCCGCACGCCAAACCTCGGCGTCCTCCGCCACCGCCGCTGGGGACTCTGAAATGCAAGGGGTTACGGGGCAAGGACAGGTCGGGGGCGCGGCCGATTGCGCATTTTCCCCCGCCCCGCTCCGCCGCGCCGGACGTAAAGAAATCACCCATCCTGTCCCCTGGGACAGCGGGCGGCTACAATTTGGTGTGCCTTCCCGCGCCGGGGATCCCGCCCATTCCGACCCGTTTCTGGCCATGGTCAGCGCCACCGCGCACGTGGCTCT
>DAHUYO010000123.1 GCA_027315185.1 Acidobacteriota bacterium | reverse complement strand
CGACATTGATTGCGCGGGAGTTAGCGGCGCAGTTGGGTGAGAGACGCTCGCCGGCGTTGGCCGGCGGCGGGCGAACAGAGAAAACGCGGCGCAGCGGCGGGAAGGGCCGCCAGCGACAGCGCGCGCGAGCTTCGTTGGGTGGGGCGTTTGCTTGGCCCCTGGCGGGGCCGCGGGCTAAAGCCCGCGGCACACAGGCTGAAGCCTGTTCCACGGCTGCGGGCGAGGCTCCGGCCACGGGGCCGGGGCGAGTGGTGGGCGGGGCGAACGGATTCCGGTAAACTGTTCCATCCTCGGTTCCCTGCCCTATGCCCCAGCTTTTTGAACCGCCCCGGTACATTGCCGTCGAAGGCCCAATCCGGGTGGGCAAGAGCACGCTCGCCGGTATTCTGGCCGAGCGAATGAATGCCCGCCGTGTGCTGGATGGCGACGAGAGTCCCTACCTGGCGCCGTTTTACGCCGGCGAGGAAGGGGCGGCGTTTCGCCTGCAAATGCACCTGCTATTCGAGCGCTACCGGCAACTGCGGGATCTGGGTCCGGTACGGCCCTCGGAGCCGGTGGTGGCGGATTATTTGTTCGAAAAGGACAAGCTGTTCGCCTACGTCAACTTAAGCGATTCGGAACTGGCCATCTACAACCGCTACTTCGCGCAGTTCCGGCGCGACATCGCCACGCCCGATCTGGTCATCTACCTGAAGGCGTCGCCGGAGGTGCTGCGGCAGCGGCTGGGGCGGCGCAACTCCGCCGCCGAGCGCCGCGTGGCCGATGAGTATCTGGAGGAAGTGATCCGCGCCTACGATTATTTCTTCTTCCACTACACGCAAAGCGACCTGCTGGTGATTGACACCTCGGAGATTGACTTCGTCGAGCGCAACGAGGATCTGCAGGAGCTGTTGCGCCGCTTGGCGGAACCGATCAAGGGGACCCAGTACTTCCTGCCGCTGGGGTCGCAGTAGGCGGCGTTGCCGGTCCGGGTGGAAAGCAGGGCCGGGACGGGTTGGGCGGCGCACGCGGCCATGGCCCGGACGGGGCTGGAGCGGGGACGGCGCGGGCTGGGCGCGCGGTGCTACCATGGGCTTGGCTTCGATCCTGAGTGACGGAGACCGGTTATGCCTTCCACTACCCCTGCCGCAGTTCCCTTCACCGTCCCGCAGTGCCGTGAACGCAAGGATCGCAGGGAAAAAATCACCTGCCTGACCGCCTACGACATTTCCACCGCCCGGCTATTCGATGAAGCGGGCGTGGACATTTTGCTGGTCGGAGATTCGCTGGGCATGGTGGTGGCCGGCATGCCCGACACGCTGGCGGTGGGAATGGCGGAGATGCTGTTCGCCGTGCGCGCGGTGCGGCGCGGCGCAACCCGGGCGCTTATCGTGGCGGACCTGCCGTTCGGCTCGTATCAAACGAGCCTTGCAGCGGGCGTGCGCAACGCGGTTCGCTGCCTGAAGGCCGGGGCGAGCGCGGTGAAACTGGAAGGCGGGCGGCCGCGGCTGCGGCTGGTTCGGCGCATGGTGGAGGCGGAGATTCCGGTGATGGGGCATCTGGGGCTGACGCCGCAGGCGGTGCGCCGCATGGGGGGCTACGCGGTGCAGGCGCGCATGCCGGAGGCGGCGGAAGCGCTGCTCGAGGATGCGCAGGCATTGGAGGAAGCCGGCGTGTTCGCGCTGGTGCTGGAGGGCATTCCACGGGAACTGGCGGCGCGGGTCACGGCCCGGCTGGCGGTCCCGACGATCGGCATCGGCGCCGGCCCCGACTGCGACGGCCAGGTGCTGGTGGCGCATGACCTGCTGGGGCTGACGGATCCAGCGCCGAAGTTCGTGCGCCGCTATGCCGACCTGGCGGCGACGATTCGCGCCGCGGCGCAGGCGTATTGCCGCGATGTGACCTCCGGCGCGTTTCCCGCCGATCGGGAAAGCTACCATGCGCCGGGGACGCCGGTGGCGGTGCGGGCGCGGGGCTAGGGCCGGGAGTTTGGGCCGGGCGTTTCGGGCCGAGGCTGGCGATGCAAGTCCTCACGGATCCACGGGCCTTCCAATTGGCCTGCCGGGCGCTGCGCCGATCTGCGACAGGTGAAGACCAGCCCCTGGGACTTGTCCCCACCATGGGCGCGCTCCATGCCGGCCACATGTCCTTGGTGGCGGCCTCGCGCGCGCGCGACGCGGTCACCGCCGCCAGCATTTTCGTCAACCCCTTGCAGTTTGGGCCGCAGGAGGACTTGGCCACCTATCCGCGGCGATGGGAGCAGGATGCGGCCCAGTTGGAAGCAGCGGGCGTGGCGCTGCTATTCGCGCCCACGCCGGAGGTCATGTATCCCCCGGACTTCACTACCGCGGTCGAGGTGACGGGGCTCTCGGAACGCCTCTGCGGGGCCAGCAGACCGGGACATTTCCGCGGAGTGGCGACGGTGGTGCTCAAATTGTTTCTGCTGGCGGCGCCGCAACGGGCGTATTTTGGCCAAAAGGATGCCGCCCAGGTGGCGGTGCTGCGGCGGATGGTGCGAGACCTCAACCTGGACATTGAGATTGTTGTCCAACCTATAGTCCGGGAAGCAGATGGATTGGCCATGAGTTCCCGCAATGCCTATCTGAGCGCCGCCGAGCGCCCGGCGGCGCTGGGCCTATCGCGCACACTGCGGGCGATCGAAGCCGCCTACGCCGGCGGCGAACGCGATCCGCAGCGATTGTTGGCGGTGGGGGACGCCGTCGTGACGGCGACGCCGGGATTGCGGTTGGATTATCTGGCCGCGGTGGATGCCGATTCGCTAGCGCCGGTGGCTTGCGCCGGCCCGAACACGCTGTTCGCCATCGCCGCATTCGTTGGCAAGACCCGGTTGATTGATAACTGGCTGGTGAGCTGATGGGTTCGGGCCCCGGCAAGACGCGGACGGCCGCGCGGAGCGTCGCGGCCATTTTGCGCTAGCTTTGCTCCAGGCGCGAACACCGCGACTCGCGCGACGCGGTCGTCGGGAGCGGCGCTTAGGCGGTGGGCGAAGGCGCGGTGGATTTCGGTTTGGTGAGGTGCATGCGGCGGTAAATGTAGACTTGCTCCGGTTCCGAACCGCCGACGACGGTGCGCGTGCGCCGAATGGTGTTGCCTCCGGGTCCCAAGGCGAAGACCAGGTTTTCGGTGACGCCGGGATGGCCGACGCCGCCGGGACGATGGATGCGGAGATGAATGGTGCGGCCATCGCGCGACCGCCAGGCCCGCTCACTGCCCATCGCCGTCCCGCCGACGTTGAGCGGATGGGTTTTAGCGTCGAGATCGAACTTGCTTATATTCAATGGATCACCATCAAAAACGAATGCGATCGTGAAGGTTTTTGCCGTCTCCGTCAGATGAATGACGCTGGTATGGCCCTGCATCATGGGCGGCACGTTGCGCGAGGCGTGGGTGTCCAGCTCAAAGGTGCCGTTGAATGCGGTGGGGTTGGCGGCATGATGGCAACCCGCCGCGGCGAGCCCGGCGGCGAGCACGAATCCCAATAGCGGCAGCTTCACCCGATCATTATAGGCGCGGCAGCGGTTGCGGCGGCGGGAACATCGTGGCGGCCGGCAGGGGCCGCCGCGGCTGCGCACGCCGCCGGTTCGCGGCCAGCGGGGGCTCCGCGGGAGCGCGATGCAGAGGAGCTAGCGAGCGACGGGCCGCATAATCCGCAGCAAGGGATGGCCGTCAATGTTTTGCAGGGGGAAATAGACGCGATGCTGTGAATCCACCGCCACGGAGTGAGCCTCATAGGCCAAATGGGCCCGGCCGAGCAAATGTAGCCGGCGGCCGCGGAGAGCGAATACGGATACCACACCACTCTCGGCGGCCACGTATAGCCGTTGCAGACCGCTGTCGAATTTAAGCACGTCGGGATATTTGCCGAGACGATGGATCGCCAGCACGCGGTGGGTACGGAGATCGAAGGTCAACAGGCGCGCGTTATGGTCGCAGGCCACGAATGCCAGCCGGGCGGGTGCATCAATGAGCAAGCCGTGGTCATGGCGGCAGCCGGGCAAGGGATAACTGGCCACGATCCGGTCGGTCATGGGATTGATCGCCTTTAGGCGGTTCTGGGTCTGCACGTCCACATAGACCCGCCCGCTGCCGGGGTCGTACTGGCTGTTGCCGGCTTGGCCGCCGAGGCGGATGGTGGCGACGCGGCGCTCGCTGCGAGTATCAATGACCGTGTCGGTGCCGCCGAGTTCATCGGAAACGAACAGGCGATGGCGGCCGGGAACGTAGGCCATGCCGTCGGGATACACGCCCCCGGGGATGCGCGCGAGGACGCGCAAGGTGCGCTCGCTGATGGCGAAGACTTGATTGAAGCCGGTGGCGGAAGCATAGACGCGACCGAGAGCCGGCACCGCCAAGACCCCATGCACGCGGGAAATGCCGGGAACGACGCCTTGCAGGCGCTGCGTACGGGTGTTGAAGCGGAGCACCTCGCTATCGCCGAGGTGGGAGATGAAGAGCAGGCCGGTGCGGGGATCGAAGCTTTCGTAGTCAAAGCGCGTGGCCCGGCCCGGCAAGGGGATGTCGCACACCAAGCGCAGCGGCAAAGCCCTGCGGAATGGCCGGGAATGCGGCCGCGACGGGGGCGTTGCCGCCACGGCGGCCGTCGCGCAGGCGGCCAGAGCGCAGGCGGCCAGAGCGAAGGCGGTGGGAAAGGCGGCGATCTTAGCGACAGGCCGACCGCCGCCGCTGCGCCGGCCGGCGGCAGGCCGCCCCGCGGAACGCCTCGGCATCCGTGCGCTAGCTTCACCCTCTGCGCGAACGGCGGGCCCCCCGCGCCGCGCTTTCATCTCTTGCCGCCTCGCGATGGGGCGGACGAGCCGGGATGCGCCGGCGGCATCCGGGCCGGGGCAGGCGCCGCCGGCTTGGACTGCGGCATCAGCGGTTCGGGAAAAATCGTTGTTGGGTTGTACTTCCGCATTTGCCGCAACTCCTGAGGGGTGATCTTGGGCAGGTGGCGGATGAAGTTTACCAGTTCCCAGGTTTGGCGCGGCGAGTCCTCGGGAAACGCCGGCATGCCGCTCAAGCGGATGCCGTTGCGGATAGTGTAATAGAGATCGCCGTCGCTTTTGTCCTGGGTGGTGAAACCGCGCAGGTCGGGTGGATGGGGATAGAGATTTTCGCCGAACATGGTTTTGCCGTCGCCGTTATTGTTATGGCAAATGGCGCACTGGGCGGCGAAATGCTCGCCGGCGGCGGCCAAAGCGGCAGACGCGGGTGGATAGGGATTCTTGCGGTGGGAGGCGCGGCTGGGCAGCGCCAAGCTGCGCATGGCGCGCGCCAAGAATGCCTCAATGCCGGTGGGTTTGGCGCGCGCGCTAAAGCCGCCGGCGCTGCCGAGCCAAAGAAGGAAGCCGCCGACCAAAACGGCGAGTCCAACCACGACGATGGCGACGATCCAGGGGACGCGGCGCGACGTGGGAGGCGGAGGCTGGGCAGGACTTTTCGGCTTGGCGCCAGGGGCGGAGTTGCGGCGGTCATCGCCGCGAGGTGGCCGGGCATCGGACATCTTTTTATTGTGCTCCGGCGCGAGCCCGGTGGCGGCCCGCCTGCCCGCGGCGGAGGACGCCAAATTTGCGCGCGGCCAGGGTTCGGCTAACCTGGGGCTGTACAACGCCGGGACGAGCGGGTGAAACGGCGGCGGCGAGTGGAACGGAGGAGACGAGGATGTGTGGGTACCGAAAGGGCAGTTCCTTGCCGCACGGTGGGCCGGGCATTGCCGCGGGCGTTGCGCCCAGCGGAACCGGATGCCAGGAATGCCAGGCCGGCGGCGGCTGGTGGTTCCATCTGCGCCGCTGCGCGCAGTGCGGGCACATCGGCTGCTGCGACAGCTCCCCCAGCCAGCACGCGACGCGGCATTACCAGGAAACCGGACATCCCATCATCGCCAGCTTCGAGCCCGGCGAGGATTGGTTCTATGACTACCGCAGCGGCGCCATGACGGCGGGGCCCGCGCTGGCGCCGCCACGCTGGCATCCCGCCGAGCAGCCGGTTCCCGGACCGCAGGGGAGCGTGCCGCGCAACTGGGAGTCGCTGCTGCATTGAGCAACGCCAAGCCGCGGCTGCGCCGACGGCTCGGCCGGTTCCACAACGGCGAATGGCGGCAACGCGGGCGGCTGCGGGCGCTAGCGCAGCGGCGTGCGGGACGCCAGCGGAGCTGGGGGCGATGGCGGCGAGCACGGCGGGCGAAGGCGGCAGCTTCGCTGGGC
>DAHUYO010000122.1 GCA_027315185.1 Acidobacteriota bacterium | reverse complement strand
GCAGAAGCCGAAGCACAAACACAAGCCGCCGCCGGTGAACAACCGGACGATCGTGGTGCAGATCCTGGACGGCGCGTCGCCGGGGCTGCCGCCGGTGGTGAAGATCAACCAGGACACGGTTAGTTGGAGCACGCTGGGGCCGCGACTGGAGGACATCTACAAGACGCGGGCGGAGAAGGTGATGTTCGTGCGCGCGGACAACAACATCGAATTTGCCGATGTCGCCCGGGCGATTGACATCGCCATGGGCGAAGACCCCTCGATTCAAGTGGGGTTAATGACACAGACCATCAACGGCCAGCAGTAGCGGCGCCGGGGGCGAACACCATGCATAGCGGATGGAAATTTGTGGCGGTGGCGGCGTTGGGAGGCGGGCTGCTGGGCTTGAGCGGCTGCGCCAAGCTGGAGGCCCGCAACGATCTGAACAAGGGCGTGCAGGCTTTCAAATCGGCGCAGTTCGAGGCGGCGGAGGCGGACTTCAAGGAAGCCATCCGGCTGGATCCGACCTTCGTTAACGCCAAGCTGTATTTGGCCACGGCCTACCAGTCGCAGTTCGTGCCCGGCGCCGATTCGCCCGATAATATGCGGCTCGGGCAGCAAGCCGTGCAAGTGTACCAGGACGTGCTGCGGCAGGATCCCAAAAACGTGAACGCGGTTGCCGGACTGGCGCACCTGTACTTCAACATGAACCACATGGACCAGGCGCGGACCTGGAACCTGAAGCAGATCGCGCTGGAGCCGCAAAATCCGACGCCGCACTACTTCATCGGCGTGATTGACTGGACGCGAACGTTCAAGGCCAACGAGGATCTGCGCAAGCAACTGGGGATTCTCAAGGCGTCGGATCCTTTGATCGGCGCGCCGCCCACGCGCAAGAACATCGAGGCTTGCCGCCAGCTGGCGCAGACCTCCATGCCCGAGATTGAAGACGGGATCTCGCAGCTCAAGCAGGCGATGCAGCTGCGCAAGCACTATGCCAACGCCATGACCTACGTCAACCTGCTGTACCGGCAGAAAGCGGACATGGAATGCGGCGACAAGGCGGCGCGGAAGGCGGATCTGGCCATGGCGGATGAGTGGGTGACGAAGTCGCTCACCGCCCGCAAGCTGGCGGCCGCGGAAGCGGCGAAGGCGGCTTCCGGCGGCATCCACGAGTCGTCGAACTAGGGCGGGGAAATTCGCGGTTCCCAGGTGAGCGGGCGCGCCGGCCCCGGCCGGCGCGGGCCGCGGGGCGCGGCGGGGAAGGTCCATTCGCAACGCCCAGCGGCGCGGGAGAGGATCAGCAGGAACGCCGGTGGGACGGACGGCGCGCAGCGCAGCTTGAAATCCACCACGCCAACCAAGCGAAAGCGGCTGCCAGGCACCAGGCGCGCCGCTGCGGCGTTGACGCGCCGCGAAGCCGGAACGGCCGGCGCGACCGGCGCGGGCGAGCGGCGGAAAACCGCTGCGCCGAATGGCATCGGCGCCGCGGCCCGGCGGTCGCTGCTGCGGTGGTTCGCGGTAGCGCAGCGCGATCTGCCCTGGCGCCGGCCGGAGCGGGCCAATGACACTTACGCCGTTTGGGTCAGCGAGGTGATGCTGCAACAGACCCGCGTGGCGGCGGCGGAGGCCTATTACCTGCGTTTTCTGGTGCGCTATCCCCGCCTGGCCGATTTGGCCAGGGCCGAGGAAGCGGAGGTGCTGGCGCTGTGGAGCGGGCTGGGGTATTACCGGCGGCCGCTGCAAATGTTGCGGGCCGCGCGGGCGGTGCTGGCCGCCGGGCGGCGAGAGCTTCCAGAGGACTTCAATGATCTGCTCGCGCTGCCGGGGTTTGGGCGGTATACCGCGGGCGCGGTGCTGAGCATCGCCCGGCAGCAGCGCTATCCCGCCGTGGACGGCAACATCCGGCGCGTGCTTTCGCGGCTGGCGGGGCGGGCGCTCTCCCATGCCGAGGCGGAGGCGGCGAATCGCGCCTGGCTGGATGAACACCGCCCGGGCGACAGCAATCAGGCGCTGATGGAGTTGGGGGCGACGGTGTGCGCGCCGCGCGTCCCGCGGTGCGGGGAATGCCCCATTCGCCGCCACTGCCGCGATCGCGGCCGCGCGGGGATGGCGCTGACGGCGCGGCCACGCCGGCCGCAGGAGCGGCGGGAGGAGAGCTATTGGCTGGCGTTCCGTGGCGGGCACGTGCGGCTGCGGCGGCGGCCGGCGACGGCGACGATCATGCCCGGCCTGTGGGAACTGCCGCGACGGCGGGTGGCGGTGAGCGGGGAGCGGCGCTTGGGCCAGGTGCGGCACGCGATCACCTACCGCCAGATCGAAGCCTTCGTCTTTGCGCCGCCGGAGGGATCATCGCCGCCGCCAGGGCAATGGCGCAGCGAGGCGGAGTGCGCGGCGCTGGCGCTGACGGGCCTGACGAGGAAGATTCTCCGCCGCTTCGCCGCCGGTGAGCACGCCTAGGGCGGCGCGGGGACGAGCAAGTCCGCGCCGGCTTCCGGCCCGGCGCGGCTATTGGACCGCCAGCGGGGTGGTCAGTTGCTGGGCGATGGGCAACAGGCGATGCGCCGGGGTGCGGCGAAACCAGCTTTCATTGCGCCGGAAACGGATGACGCCTTGCCGGTCCAGCAGTAGCGTCGCGGCGCCGGCGCCGGTGCGATAACGCTCGGCCACGCGGCCGGGCGGGTCGGCAAGAAACACGAAGGGCAGGCCGAGGGCGGCTTGCAGGCGGCGCAACTGCGGCGACCCGTCGCCGGCAATCACCACAATTTCGGTCGCCAATTGCACGAACCCGTCATAGTGGCGCAGAAAGTTCCAGAACTGGAACCGCGAAGCCCAGCCGCTGGCCGTGGGCACGAAGAGCAGCACCACGGGCCCCAACTGGTGAAATTCGGCCAGCCGCCGCACGGTGCCCTCGGTGTCGGGCAGACTGAACTCGAACGCCTGATCCCCGACAAGCGCCGAATACTGCATGGGCCGATTTTATCGCCGCTTCAGAACGGAAGGACGATACTTCCGCACCTAGGGGCATTGCGCGGCAATTTGGCAGGGCCCGCAGCATCGGTTTTTCTCCGTTGCCGGTCGCCGCGGCCCGGCCGCGGCGGTCCGCGGGAGCGTCGCGAGCTGGGCGGCCGAGCCGCTACAATGTAGCCGTGGGCGGCAGCATCCGATTCTACTGGCGGGCGGCGCGAGGTTACCGGCTTTGGCCCTGGCGGAGCCCGTACCTGCGGTGGCGCATCGAAACCTACACGGGCAAGCCCGCCGAACAGGTGGGGCTGGGGACGATGCTGGGGTTTGTGCTAGGCCACCCCGGGCGAATGCTCCGCTTTGCGCGCTGGTGCAATGAGATGGCGCGCTGGCGCCGGCTGAGCCGCCGCCCGGCGCTATCCGCCTTTGCCGGACCGGAACAAGAATAGCGAAATCCGCGGCCGGAAGCGCCTTTTGTGGCGGCGCCAGTCGATAATCCAATGAGCCCTGCGGGTCGGCAACGGCGCCAGCGGCAGACTTATTGCGCGGCTTGCGATTGATAGGGGTTGATGTTATAGAAAAAGAAGAACTTGAGGCCGATGAAAGGGCCGTGAAAAGCGTTCGGCAGGGGCGGGAAGGGATCGGATGCGTTGATGCCGGCGATCGCGGCTTGATCGAAGGAAACCGTGCCGGAGGGAGAGACCAATTTGAGGCCGGCGACCTGCCCGTTGCTGTTGATCTTAAAGATCACCACCGTGCGGCCCTTGCGGCCGAGATAGGCCATTTCCGGCATTACCGCATACCAGTTTTGCCGGACGATCTCCAAGATCTGCTGGAGATAGGAGTGGAAGTTGACGCCCTCGGTGTTGGTAAGGATTTGCACGCCATCGCCGACGTTGCCGTTGCCGCCGGGACTGGGAGTGCTGGGCATGCCGGCGGGGCTGGGCAATTGTCCCATCTGCGCAACGCCTTGACCGCCTTGGGATTGGCTGCGGGCCGCGGCTTGAATGGCGCGTTTCAGCTGGTCCGCGGCGGACATGCCCGGCATGGGGACGGTGAGATCGGCGCGGCGCTGGGTGCGCGGAACGTTTTCCAGGCGCAAGCCGCCGTTGGCGGTTCCCGGACCGGGGGTTTTGCTGGCGGTTTGCGCCTTACGGGCGTTGACGACGGGTTGGGCCGGGCGCGGCGCGGCGGCAGCCATGCGCGGCGGCGATGGGCGGATGGCGGGACGCGGCGGGAGCGGACGGGCGGCGGGCCGGCGGGGCAATGGGGGCGCGGCGGGGCCGGCGAAGGAATCCAGCAAGCGGTGCTGCGGGTGCTTGTACAGGCGGTCGCGGTCGCTCAGCACGTTGCTGTGAACTTTGTGCTTGGGCTTGGGCGGCTGGTACGGCGACACCAGATAGGTGAGCTGATGCTTATGCACCAACTGTTGCGGATTCACTAGCAGCGGCGAGGGCGTGGAAGTGAGCCAGTTGGGGAGCTTGGGATTGAGAATAAAGAGAATGAGTATGCAGAGGTGGACGATGACGGAAAGAAACACCGCCTCGCGATGGCGATTGCGGCTGCGCTCATCCTCCAACTGCTGGCCGAGTTCGGTGAACAGGGCCTCGATATGGTCTGGGCCGGCGTCGCTGCCCGGCCGCGCAGGCGGATCCAAGACGGGGCGGGACTCCGGACGAGGTGCTTCTCCGGTTGGGGTGGAATTCATCTCCCCATTAGCCATTCGGGCGGGCCTCTTGGGCGGGTGGCGGCGGCAACCAGTACGCGGACAGTTCCTTCATCATATCAGGACGCTGACGGAGCATTACGGTTACCTCCGGCATGGGCTGGCAGGGCGGCCTGGGAACTGGCGCTCCCAGGGGCTGGCACGCGGCGGTGCGCGGAGCACGGGGCGGGCTTCAGCCCCGTGTGCGGCGGGTTTAGCCTGCAGGCGCTCCCCCCCCATGGCCAGCGGGGAGGCAGCACGCGAGGCTGGGGCTCACGCCCGGCAATGGGCCGACGTTAGGCTAGGCGCCTTGGCGCAGGCCCAGGCGGCGGGCGTGGCGGACGATGGCCTGGCCGGCACGGAGGGCGGTGGCCAGGGCGGCGGAGGCCTCGGCGGCGCCGCATTCCGGGGCTTGGCGGCTGCGCACGCTGGCGAGAAACGCCTCCAGTTCCGCCGCCAGGGGCTCGACGGGAGCGGCGGTGAGATGCGCCGGCAGGACGGCGGGCGGGGCGTCGCGGCCACGGCCCTCCAGGCGGAAGACGTGCGCGTCCTGGCGGGAATAGTCCAGGGAAATATACTCGCCCGGCTGGAAGAGGCGGAGCTTGCGGACTTTCTCCGTGCTGACGCGGCTGGCGGTGAAGTTGGCGACGCAGCCGCCGGTGAACTCGACGCGCACATTGGCGATGTCCGCCTTGCCGCTGAGCACGGGCAGGCCGACGGCGCGCAGATCCTCGATCTCCGGCGCCGGGCCGTTGAGGGCCAGAAACGCGAGCACGATATCGAGATCGTGGATCATCAGGTCGAGCAGGACATCCACGTCCAGGCTGCGCGGGCTGAACAGGCTGAGGCGATGGACCTCGAAAAATAGCGGCTGGGTGATGCGGGGGCGAACCAAGCGGACGGCGGGATTGAAGCGTTCGAGGTGGCCGACCTGCAAAATGCGGCCGGAGTGTTCGGCGGCCTGGCGCATGGCGTCGGCGTCGGCGAGGGTGGGAGCGATGGGCTTTTCCACCAGCACGTCCTTGCCCTGGCCGAGCAACTCGATGGCCACGGGGGCGTGGAAGGCGGTGGGCACGGCGACGCTCGCGGCTTCGATGGCGGCGGCGAGCCGGGCGGGGTCATCGAAGACCGGAACGCCATGGGCGGCGGCGGTGGCGCGGGCGGCGGCGGGATCGCGGTCATGAATGCCGACCAAATGGGCCCGCGGCGATTGGGCGTAGACGCGGGCGTGATGGCGGCCGAAACTGCCGCAGCCGAAGACACCGACCCGCACGGGGACGAAGCCGGAGGGCGGCGGGGCGGCAATGATGGGCTCGGAATTCATGGGCGGGGCAGGCCGGTGACGGCGATTTGCGCCGCGGCGGCGGCGGCGAGCAGCGGCTGGCGGTCCAGCAGCAGCGTGATGCCGCTGTCCACGGCCAGGCACGTAGCGCCGGCGGCGCGCATGGTGGCGATGGTAGCGGGACCGACGACGGGGACGTCGAAGCGCAGGTCTTGTTTGGGCTTGGCTACCTTGACCACGGTGAGCGGCCGGCCCGCCGCCAAGCCGGCGGCGCGGCTTATGGCGGCGTCGGTGCCTTCCATGGCTTCGGCGGCGATACAGGCGCAGTCGGCGATCACGACCGTTTGGCCGATATCCAGCGCCGCCAGATGGCGCGCCACGCCGAGCCCG
>DAHUYO010000121.1 GCA_027315185.1 Acidobacteriota bacterium | reverse complement strand
CATCGCCACTGGCCGCTCGAAGGCGTGCAGTTTCACCCCGAGAGCATCCTCACCAGTGACGGTAAATCGTTGCTGCGCAACTTTTTATGCAGCTACCTGCCGGACCGCGAGGGAACCGCAACCGCTACCTGTACTTCCTCTCCGCGCTAGCCCTGCGCGCCCGCGCCGCGTTACCCTGGCTAGGTTCTTTACCTGTCGCTCCATGACCGCCCCCTCCCAACTCGGCCGCATCCTGGTCGTGGATGACGAAGCCCCAATCCGGGACATGCTCGCCGAGCGGCTCCGCCTCGCGGGCTACGACTGCCGTCAGGCCGCCAACGCCGCCGCCGCCCTGGAGCAATTCCAGCAGCACCCTGCCGATTTGGTCATCACCGACCTGCGCATGCCCGGCGGTTCCGGTATGGACCTGCTCGCCGCCTTGCAACAGCGCCGTTCCGGCGCCGCCGTGGTCCTGGCCACCGCCGAAAGCGATATCCAGGTCGCCATTGACGCCATGAAGCAAGGCGCCGCTGACTACCTGCTCAAGCCCTTTCAATTCGATTTCGTCCTCGCCGCCGTGCATCGCGCCCTGGAAAAGACCCGCCTGGAGCGCGAAGTTGAGAATTATCGCCAGCATTTGGAGCAGATGGTCGCCGAGCGCACGGTGCAGTTGCAGCAGGCGATGCGTCACATCGAAGATACCTATGACGCCACCCTCCAAGCCCTGGGCGCGGCTTTGGACCTGCGCGCCACCGAGGTCGCCGGCCACTCCCTCCGCGTCAGCCTCTATACCGAGGAAATGGCCCGGCGCATGGGCATTGCCGGCGAGGCCCTACGCAACGTCATTCGCGGCGCCTACCTGCACGACATCGGCAAGCTCGCCATTCCCGACGCCATTCTGCTCAAGGCGGGGAGCCTCACGCCCCAGGAACGCGCGGTCATGGAGAGCCATGTCCGCATCGGCTATGAGATGGTCCAGCGCATCGAGTTCTTGGCTATCGCCGCCGAAATCGTCCATAACCACCAGGAGCACTTCGATGGCCGCGGCTATCCCCGCGCCATTCGTGGCGAGGCGATCCCCCTGCCCGCGCGCATCTTTTCCGTCGCCGACGCCTTCGACGCCATGACCAGCGACCGTCCTTATCGCGCCGCCCTGCCGTTTGCCGTCGCCAAGGCGGAGATCGTCCGCGAAAGCGGCCGCCAATTCGATCCCAAAGTGGTTCAGGTCTTTACCGCCGTACCCGAGTCCCGATGGGATGACCTGCGCCAGCAGGCGGCGGCCGCCACCGCCGCGGCGGGAACCGCGCCCCGCTTGGCCCCCCAGCCCGCCGCGGTTCCTGCCGCCGCCGCCCGTGCCTAGGGCCAGGTTCACCGCCCCGCGAAGCAGGTCATTTCCTCGGCCCAGGGCCGCACTTTGGGACGTCCGGCTCTGGGCTGCGTGAATCGCCATACAAAAAACTAATTGACCCTAGCCCCGTTTGGTGATACACCTGTTTGAGCCGCAGCCCAAGTGGTCGTTTTGGGGCTCGACGGGGGAGAATTGAATGCGGAAACACACTCTTTGGTCATTGGTCCTGGTGTTCGCGCTGTCGCTGGCCGCTTGGGGCCAGACCGCCAGCCAAATTTCCGGTACGGTCACGGATAAGACCGGCGCGGTCGTGCCCGGCGCCACGGTGGTCATTACCGATGCCGCCACCGGCTTCCGCCGTACCATGGTCACCAACAGCGCGGGCGCGTATGCAGCCGGCGCCATGCCCGCGGGCACCTACGACATCGCGGTCAGCGCCAAGGGGTTCAAGACTTTCGCCGTGCACAGCTACACCCTGCGCTCCTCGCAGCAGGCCCAGGTCAACGCCACCCTCCAGGTCGGCGCCGTGACCAGCACCGTCGAGGTGCAGGGCAACGCCATCGCCCAGGTGCAGTTGGAAAACGCCGCCGTCGCAAACACGATCAGCGGCAAGCAGGTGAACCAGCTCGAGCTGAACGGCCGCGATTTCGTCCAGTTGGTCGCCCTGGTTCCCGGCGTCGTCGGCACCGGCCCCACCGATGAGGGCCAGGTCGGCGTCTACGGCGGCATCAGCTACAACATCAACGGCGGTCGCGGGACTGAGAACAACTGGGAAGTGGATGGCACCAACGTCGAAGACAACGGCTCCAACGGCACCATCAACGTCTATCCCAGCCTGGACGCCATCTCCCAAGTCCGCGTGCTGACCTCCAACTACGGCGCCCAGTATGGCCGTGACGCCTCCGGCACCGTCATCGTCACCACCAAGCGCGGCACCAATGCGTTTCATGGCGACGCCTATGAGTACCTGCGCAACACGTCCCTAAACGCCCGCCCCTTCTTCGCCTCCAGCCGCCCGTCTTACAAGAAGAACGACTTTGGCTTCACCGTCGGCGGCCCGATCATCAAGAACAAGACGTACTTCTTCTGGTCTTCGGAATGGCGCCGCCAATCCGAGCCCAGCTTGTTCAACGTCAACGTGCCCTCCGCCGCCGACCGCCAAGGAAACTTCAGTGACGTCTGCAACACCGCGCTCGCCGGCCAGGCGGCTACCAAGTCATCCATTGCCGCCAACCCCGCCTGCCCAGTCAATCCCTCGACGGGCAACTATTACACCAACGACACGCTGCCGGGAATTGACCAGAACGCAACCGACCTGATGCCCCTCATTCCCGCCGCCAACTTCGGCTCCGGCGGCAGTTCGTCGTTTGTCGGTTCGGCCACCTATCCCACGAGTTGGTATGAGAGCCTGTTCCGCATTGACCAGCAGTTCGGCAGCAACTGGCACCTGTATTACAACTTCATCCACGACTCCTGGAACACCGTCGTCCCCGGCGCGCTTTGGGATTCCGCCAGCTTCCCGACGGTTTCCACCAACTTCGTCGGCCCCGGCGTGGCCATGGTCGCCCATTTGACCGGCATCCTCAGTCCGACGATGACCAATGAGTTTGTCGCCGGCTACACCGCCGACCACATCGGCCTGACCACCAACGGTCCCTTGGCCCGTCCCTCCAGCTTCAACATGGGCGGCCTGTTCAACAACGGCTTCAAGGGCGAAATTCCCGGAATTTCGGTTGGCACCTACACGTCCAGTGGCGGCGGCTATTTCGCTGAGACCGGCGGCGACATGCCCTGGTACAACTCCAATCCCACCTACGACTACAACGACCAGATCACCCAGGTCGTAGGCAATCACGTTCTGACCTATGGCGGCGAGTTCAGCGCCGGGCAGAAGAACGAAATGCAGGGCGGCTACCTCCAGGGCAGCCTGGGCTTCTTCCCCGGCTGGTCTGGTTCGACCGGCAATGGCTTCGCCGACATGCTGCTCGGCAACATCAACTCCTTTAACCAGGTCAACGTCCAACCCAAGTACTACGACCGCTACAAAACGGGAACGCTGTTCTTGGAGGACGACTGGCGGACCACCTCCCGCCTGACCGTCAACCTGGGCCTCCAGGCCGACCTGATGGGCGCCTATTACGACTCCCGCGGGTTGCTCTACAATTTCTCGCCGAGCGCCTACAATCCGGCGCAAGCCGCGATCATCGGTGCCAATGGCAACATCACCAACGGCGGCACCAACGTCAACCCTGTTAATGCTGTCGTCTTCAACGGCATGGTGAACTGCGGTTCCGGCGGTCAAACGCCGAGTTGCAACCAGAACCACCTCTGGAATTGGGCGCCGCGCTTCGGCTTCGCCTATGACCTCAGCGGCAACGGCACTACGGCGCTGCGTGGTGGATACGGCATCTTCTACGACCACACCAACAGCAACGACATCGTGGATGCCCTGCGCAATCCGCCCCTCCAGCTCAGCCCGACCGTCATCAACGTCGTCGGCTACAACAACGTCTCCAAGGCCAGCGGCTCCAACTATCCGCTGAACCTGAACGGTGGTGGCGCGATTCCGGCGGTGGGCAAGTGGCCGATGATCCAGCAGTGGAACCTGAACATTCAGCATCAGTTCCGCGCCAACCTGGTGGGCCAAATCGCCTATGTCGGCAGCAAGGGAACGCACCTGGCTCAGCAGATGGACCTGAACCAGTTGTACCCAGTCGCCCTCGCCGGCAGCCCCTACGCGTCTGGCGGCGCTCTCGCCGGCCAGCCGTTGAACTGCAGCGACCCGCAAAATCCTTACCTCGCTAGCGGGGCCACCAATCCTCCGGCCACCCTACTGGGTACCTCCCAGCAGTGGATGATCAACGAGTACGTTGGCTGCGGCGGCAACCCGGCTTTCTACCGGAAGTACCCCGCCTTCAACGACATCGGCTTCCTGCCGTTTGGCGGCAATTCGAATTACAACTCGCTGCAAGTCTCCATGCACGGCCAGGTCGGCGGCTTGTTCTTCACCACCGCCTATACCTGGTCGCACTCGTTGGACAATGCCTCCAGCCGCTACGACGGTTTGTGGTACAACGCCTACAACCTCAACGGCGCCTACGGCAATTCCACCTTCGATCAGCCGCAGAACTTCAGCACCAGCTGGGTTTACGCCCTGCCATTCTTCAAGGGCAACGCCTGGGCTGGCGGTTGGCAGTTCTCCGGCATCATGCAGGCCTACAGCGGCACGCCGTACACCGTCACCAACAGCACCGCGAACAGCGATAGCGCTGGTGTCGGCAACGGGCAGACCACCGCTTCCTACGTGGACGTTGTCGGCAACAACAACGCGATTCCCACCCTCACGACCAATCAGTTGGCTAGCCCGCAGCTGTACGGCAATCCCGCTGCCTTCGCCGCTCCGGTCGGCTTGACCTTCGGCAACGAAGGCCGGGATATGTACTTTGGCCCGGGCCTGATTGACTTTGACATGGGTCTGTTCAAGGACTTCAAGATCACCGAAGGCCAAACCATTCAGTTCCGTTGGGAAACCTTCAATACCTTTAACCACACCAATTTCTCGGGTGTGAACTCCGGCGCAAACTGCTTCTCGAACGCTTGCGCCGCCACCAGCGCTTACCTGCGCTCCACCGGCGCGCATGATCCCCGCATCATGCAGCTGGCGCTGAAGTGGATGTTCTAGCCGAGTAGCTTTAACCCAGTGCGGCGGCGGGCTTCCGCCCGTCGCCGTCATGGGTGATCGGGTAAAGCTGCCTAGGGTGGGCCCTGTGCCCGCCCTTTTTTATTGCGATTCGGGAGCGCCGGCATCCTGCCGGCACGTCCGCCGGGTACACCCAGGCGTGCCGACCGCAGGCGGCGGTTCTGATGTTCCACGCTTCAAACTGCGAGCTGCGCACCGGCGGGGTTAACGCCAGCCCCCTTCTTGCGTCGCTCTGCTGGGATAACCTAGCCCTAGCCAATGTCCGCCGCCGATGACTTTCTCCGCTCCGCCCGCACGATCGCCGTCGTCGGCCTTTCGTCCAATCCGTTGCGCCCGAGTCATGGTGTTGCCGCCTACCTGCAAGCGCAAGGCTATCGCGTGATTCCCGTCAATCCCGGCGAAACCTCCGTTTTGGGCGAGACGGCCTATTCCCGGCTGGAGGATGTTCCGCTACCCGTGGACATCGTGGACGTGTTCCGCCGCTCGGATGCCGTTCCCGATATCGCTGCGTCGGCGATCGCCGTTGGCGCCAAGATGCTGTGGCTCCAGGAAGGCGTCACGCATCCTGCCGCCGAAGCCCAGGCCCGCGCCGCCGGCCTGCTAGTCGCTTCCGACCGCTGCATCCTCAAGGCGCACCGCGCCCTCCGGCCTTAGGCTCACCTCCCGGGGCCTAATATTGGCCCGCCCCCGCCACGCGCCACCCCTTTTGGGGTAGGGCTCCTGCCCTGCGTAGCGTCGCCCTCCGGGCGGCGGCAACCGGCGGCCGGTCCCGCGGCCGCTGCCAGACCTGCCCCTTCCGGGAGCCCCGGCGTCCTGCCGGGGTGCCCGCCCCCGCCCTGCGTGCCGCCGCAGGTGGGGTGGAACCACCTGTTCGCCCCGGGTTCGCGCCTCCACGCGCGGGGGCCGCGCCTTTTGCTCGGGGAGCAATGCAGGCGCGGAAAGACCGCGAAATTCCCCCGCGCCGCAGGCGCGCCGGCAGTCGTTGCGGCCCGCCCCGGGCAAGCGAAGCGGCGCGGCCCCCGGCCCAGCCGGCGCGTAAGCGGGACGCCCCGCCAGCGGCGGGGCTGGGGCCCGCGCCAAGCAATGGAGCCGCGGGCTGCCGCCGGCTGAGCGTCAGGCTTATCATGGTTCTTCATCATGAGCGCTGCACTTGCCTGGACCTTGGTGTTTCATATCACCGGAATTGTCTTTTGGATCGGCGGCCTGCTGATGACCACGCAGGTGCTCGCCAGCGCCTCCCAGGAGGAGCCTAACGACGCCGCCGCCCGTGCCTGCCACCAGCGCACCGCGCAGCGCACGCTTCGCGCCATGGCCCATCCTGGCGCCATCATCACCCTCGCCAGCGGCGGCTTGTTGCTGTACCTGGCGGGCCGCCATGATCCGGCGTTCTTCCGTGCCGCCTGGCTCAACATCAAGCTGGCCATCGTCGCCGTCCTTTTGTGGCTGGACTGGCGCCTCTGGACCCGCGTCCGCGACCTCGACCACCGCCCCGCCGCGCGGAAGGACGCCAGCATGCTGCATGGCATCATCTCCGCGGCCTTCTTCGTCATCCTGATTCTGGTCTT
>DAHUYO010000120.1 GCA_027315185.1 Acidobacteriota bacterium | reverse complement strand
CGCGCGCCGCTGCGCGTTGGGGACCCCGGGTTCGCCGCGCGTCCCGCTTACGCGCCGGCTGGGCCGGGGACCCCAGCCCGCCCCAGCCCAGGCGGGGCGCCGATGGCAACCGGGACGGGAATGACAGCCGGGACGGCTATTCTATTTTCGCTGCCCGGGCGGCGGGCTGAAGCCCGCGGGGCACCGGCTGAAGCAGAGTCTCAGTCCAGGTCAATGTCGCGCGGCGGCAATGGCGCGTTGGGATCCTGCCGGGCGCGGCGTAGGGCATCGTCGAATTTTTTTTCGAGGATGCGATCGCGATGCCGGTGCTGCTCGACCGCCTCGGCATAGTGCTGGTTGCGCTCGTCTTCTTGCCGCCGCAACTGAGCCGAGGCTTGGCCCAGGTCCAATCCAGCGGGCCGGCGGGCCGGCCGCTCATGGCTGAGGACCGCGCCTGTTTGGGCGTCCACATGTAACGTGGCGCCGCAGTCTGGACAGCGGATACGAAGAGTCTTGGCCATACAGTCGCCACCGATCGTGCCGTCGCCTACAGTCTACCCCCGGGAAGCTGCGGGCGGCTGCCACCATGGCCCGGGTGGCGCCCAGGACCGCGCCTGCGACGAGCGCCCGGCGGCAGCCCCAAGGTGCGCCGACGGGCTGATTTTGGTGGCGGGCCTGGGCTATTCTGAAAGTAGCTCCTGGGGGGTCGGCGTGAAGCTTAAGGTCAAAACGCGGCGATGGGTGCGCATACTTTTGCACCCGGCGACGAAGGTGGTGATCGCGCTGCTGCTGATCGCCTGCGTGGTGGTCGGCGGGATGGTGCTCCACTACTACGACCGGTACGCCCGCATCATAGACGCCCGCCTCAACGGACCCATATTTCACCGCCCGACCGTCCTCTATGCGGCGCCGCAAACCATCTTCCTGGGCGAGGCGATTTCCGCCCGCCAAGTGGCCAAGGAACTGGAGCGGGCCAACTACAGCGATACCCTGCCGTCCCCGGTGGGACGCTACAAGCTCACCAGCACCGGCATCGAGATCGAACCCGGCCCGGAGTCTTTCTATTCCCCCCAGCCGGCGCGGGTTACCTTCAGCCACGGGCAGATCGTCGCCATCACCGACCCGCAGAACCAGCAGGCGCTGAGCGAATACAGCTTGGAGCCGGAGGTGCTGACGACCCTGTTCGGCCAGCACCGCGACAAGCGCCGGCTGCTCAAGTATTCCGATCTGCCGCCGCTGCTGGTCAAGGCCGTGCTGGCGATCGAAGACCGGTCGTTCTTCCACCACGGCGCCTTCAATTATTGGCGCATACTCGGCGCCGCCTACAACGACCTGCGCCGCGGCCGCTTGGACCAGGGCGCCAGCACCATTGAGATGCAGCTGGCGCGCAACTTCTTCCTGACGCCGCGCAAGACCTGGCGCCGCAAGCTGGAGGAGGCGGTGATCGCCTTCGAGCTGTCGCAGCGCATGACCAAGCAGCAGATCTTCGAGCTCTACGCCAACGAAGTGTACATGGGGCAGCGCGGCACCTACACCATTCGCGGCTTTGGCGAAGCGGCGCGCGCCTATTTTGGCGTGCCGGTGGACAAGCTGACCTTGCCGGAGTGCGCCCTGCTGGCCGGATTGGTGCAAGGGCCGAACCGCCTGACGCCGTTCGTGTTTCCGCATCGGGCGATGGTGCGCCGCAATGAAGTGCTGCACGCCATGTACATCACGCACTGGATCAGCCGGACGCAATTGGAAACGGCGCTGAAAACGCCGATCCGGTTGAACCCCGCCAGCGTCGAGGTCAGCGACGCGCCTTATTTCGTGGATCTCGTGCGCCAGCAGCTGCAACGCGACCTGCCGCAGGAGGCGCTGGAGACGCAAAGCTATCACGTGTACACCACCCTGGACCCTGACCTACAGCGGGCGGCGGCCACGGCGGTGCAGAACGGGATGAAGCAGCTGAAAGCGCTGCTGCGCCAGCGGCGCACGCGGCGGGTGCTGGTGCACGGGCGCTGGCGCACGGTGGTGCAAAAAGGGCCGGAGCCGCAGGTGGCGCTCATCGCCGTGGATCCGCACACCGGCGCCGTCAAGGCGCTGATCGGAGGCACCAACTACGCCCGCAGCCAGCTGGATCACGTTTTGTCCCCGCGGCCGACGGGCAGCATCTTCAAGCCCTTCGTCTACGCCGCCGCGCTGAATACGGCTCTAGACGGCGAGAAGCCGCTGATCACCCAAGCTTCGACGCTGGACGATGAGCCGACTATCTTCCAGGGCGGCTATGCCCCGCACGATTTTCGCGAGGAATACTACGGCCGGGTTCCGATCCGCGAGGCCCTGGCGCACTCGCTGAACAACGCCACCATCGCTCTTGCGGACATGGTCGGCTACCAGCGCGTGGCGATGCTGGCCCGCCGGGCCGGGCTGACCGGCATCCTGCCCACCCCTTCGATGGCCATCGGCACCTACGCCGAATCGCCCTGGCAGATGACGCAGGCGTGGACCATCTTCGCCAACCACGGCAGCCTGGTGCACCTGCATATGTGGTACTCGGTGCAGTCGGCCGGCGGCGAGGTGGTGGACCGGGAACTGCCCAATCCGCGCCAGTTGCTGGATCCGCGCGTGGCGTTCTTGACCACCAACTTGCTGGAAGCCGTGCTCAGCGAGGGCACCGGCGTGCGGGCGCGGGAAATGGGCTTCACCGCGCCGGCGGCGGCCAAGACCGGCACGGAAAACGACGGCTGGTTCGTCGGTTACACGAGCAATTTGGAATGCCTGGTTTGGGTCGGCTACAACAACTACGACGTGCTCCATGCGCAGGGCGCGCATTCGGCGCTGCCCATCTGGACCGATTTCATGAAGCGGGCCGTGGCCATGCCGCAGTACGCTGACGTCCACGCCTTTCGGCCGCCGCCGGGCATCGTGCAGGAGCGCATTGACCCCCAGAGCCAGCAGGTGGCGACGCCCGATTGCCCGCTGTCGCGGATGGATTACTTCATTGCCGGCACGCAGCCAACCGTCTACTGCGAGCTGCATCCGATGCCCACCAGCCCCACAAGCGTGGCGCGGCGGGTCTTCAGCTTCTTCCATTTGGTTCCCAGCCAGCCGTCGCCGCCGCAAGCGCCGCCCGCCGCGCCGGCGAATACCGCCGGCGGCGCCTCCACCACCGCGACGAACCAGGCGGCGCCGACGGTGCAAAACGTGCCTCCGCCAACGCCCGCTGCGGCCAAAGCCAAAAAGCACAAACGCGGCTTTTTTGCCCGCCTGTTTGGCATCGGCAAAAAGCACAAACACCAATAGGAATTCGGCAACGGCCAGGTTGAGCCTTCGCGCCGAGGCCGCGGCGAGCGGCAGCCCGGAGCCAAGCTGGTAGGCTAAGGGCATGGACAAGCGGGTGGCTTCGGCCGACGCGGCGGTGGCGGACATTCCCGCCGGCGCCAGCGTCATGATCGGCGGCTTCGGGTTGTGCGGAAACCCGGAGAACCTGATCGCCGCGCTGGTGCGGCGCGGCGTGGGCGGGCTGACCGTCATCAGCAACAACGCCGGAACCGACCACGAGGGCATCGGGGTCCTGCTCGCGGCGGGGCGGATTGGCCGGATCATCTCCAGCTACGTCGGCGAGAACAGCATCTTCGAGGCCAAGGTCATCTCCGGCGAGTTGGATACGGAGCTGGTGCCACAGGGCACGTTGGCCGAGCGCATTCGCGCGGCGGGAGCCGGCATCCCTGCGTTCTATACTCCCGCGGGCGTCGGCACCACGGTGGCCGAGGGCAAGGAGGCGCGCGAGTTTGCCGGGCGCCGCTATCTGCTGGAAACGGCGCTGCACGCCGATTTTGCCCTGGTTAAGGCGCGGCGCGGCGACCGTTGGGGCAACCTGACCTATCACGCCACGGCGCGCAACTTCAACCCCATCATGGCCACGGCGGCCAAGGTCACCATCGCCGAAGTCGAGGAACTGGTCGAGGTGGGAGAAATCGACCCCGAGACGGTCGTGACTCCGGGCATCTATGTGCACCGCATTCTTTTGGGCAGCGATTACCGCAAGCCGATCGAGCGGCGCACGACGCGGCTGCCGGAAGCGGAGATCCGGGGGCGGAAATGAAGGCGCCGGCGGAAATGACCGAACTGGAGAAACGGGAGCGTATCGCCCGCCGGGTGGCGCGGGAGCTGCGTGACGGCTATTACGTCAACCTCGGCATTGGGCTCCCCACGCTGATCAGCAACTTCGTGCCTGCGGGCATTGAAGTGGTCCTGCAATCGGAGAACGGGCTGCTGGGGATCGGACCCTATCCCCTGCCCGGCGAGGAAGACGCCGACTTGATCAACGCCGGCAAGGAAACCATCACCGCCGTGCCGGGAGCGGCGTATTTCGACGGCGCCGAATCCTTCGCCATGATTCGCGGCGGGCACATTGATCTGGCGGTTCTGGGGGCGATGGAGGTGGATGAGAAGGGCGACCTGGCGAATTGGATGATTCCCGGCAAGATGATCAAGGGCATGGGCGGGGCGATGGATTTGGTGGCCGGCGCCCGCCGGGTTTATATCGCCATGGAGCACACCACGCATAGCGGCAAGCCGAAGATTTTGCGGCGCTGCCGCCTGCCTCTGACCGGCGTGGGCGTGGTCCACGCCATCGTGACCGAGATGGCGTTCCTGGCCGTCACCCCCGCCGGACTGGAACTGCGGGAGGTCGCGGCGGGATTGACGGCGGATGACGCGCAGGCGGCGACGGAAGCCCAACTGAAAATTGCGCCGGACCTGAAGGTGATGCCGGAATAGACCCGCGCCTCAATGCGGCGGCTGGTGCGCCGGACCGACGACTTTGAAGGAGCTGGTCGTGCCGAACCGTTGGTAGTCGCGGAAGCGGACGAATTCCTGCATCTCGACGGGGGCGCCGATAAAGCCCAGCCAGTCGTCGCCTTGCGTGTACACCGGAAACCAGAAGCGGCCGTCAATACGGGCGAAATACGTGGTGAAGCGGCCGAATAGGTTTTCCTCCGGCCGACCGTGCACCCAGCGGCGAATTTGCGGCACCGGGCGTCCGCGCAGCTGGACGATGCCGTCGGTCTTGGGGTCCACCCAAATCTTGCCCTGAAAATACCGCTGCCCGGGCCAGATTTGCCGGGGAGAGAGATGGAACACCCGTGTCCGCAGGCGGCGGGCGGTGGGGCGGCCCTGATCGTCGTGCAAGGCGATGATGGCGGGGCCAAGATAGCGGAGTTGATACTGAGAAAGCTTGGCGGGCGTGAGGACCAGCGGAATCACACGGCGCAAATCCTCGAAATCCTTCCCAGTGAGGCGAACGATCTTCAGTGCGTTGACCGGGCCGTGAATGTTCTTTTGGAAGCGGCGGCCGTCGGGGGTGAAGGTGATGTCGGTGGAGACCCGGTAATAGCCGCCGGGATTGTGGTTGCGGTCGTAGGCGAAGAAGGAAAAGTCCTGGCGATAGGTGTAGTTGCCGCGGGCGCGCTCGAACCGCACCTCATTGGCCGCCACTCGCCGCAGCAGCATTTGCATGGCGGCGGGCGCGTCCATCTGCGCCGCGAGGGACAGCGGCAAGAGTAGAACCAGCAGCGCGGTCAGCGCCGGCGGAGCGGGCGGAATGGGCCCGGTAGGCCGCATGGGGCCATTTAAGCAAGGGATGACGGATAAGTAAACCGGCGGAAATCGGGAATGACGAAAGCAGGCCCCGCGCATGCCGAAGCCTGTTCCACGCCGCGCCGGCCGCGCGGAGCGCGGGCGCACGCAAGCCCTAGGCATACCCCACGTGCGGCCAGGCGTGGGGTAGGGCTTCCCTGGGAGCGCCGGCATCCTGCCGGCGTGCTCACCAGCGCCCTGCGCGCCGCCCCTGGTGGAGTAGGGCGCCTGCCCTGCGGGTCACCGCCCTCTGGGCGGCGGAAACGGAGGGACGCCCATTTCTTGCCGGCGGCGCGGCTAGGGGTTCGCGGGTGGGAGGCGGACGGTAACGGTGGCGGATTTGGGGCCTTCGACGCCGCTGGCGCCGACCGCGGTCACGGCGTATTGCCACCGCGTGCCCGCGGGAGCGGAAACGGAGTCGGAAAAGGCGGGGGTGAGCAGGAGCGAGGCATTCAAGCGGCGCCAGGGAGCAGCGACGCGGCGCCGGTAGATGTTGTAGCCGGCGATGGTGACCGGCGGCGCCGGCGGCAAGGGCAGCCAGGAAAGCGCGACCAGATAGGGCGCGCCAGGTTGCGCCGGAGACGAGACGACGGACTCCAGTTCGCTGGGACGGGCTGGCGGAAACAGATTGCGGGCGGGAACGGTCAGAACCGGCGAGGCGGTGCTGGTGACCTCCTCCACTCCATGGCCCGCCAGGCTGTACAGGCGATACCCATAGATTTCGCCCCAGGAGATGTGCCGGTCGAGCCACTGGCCGACCCCGGCGGAGACATCGGCAACGGCGCGCCATGAGCGGCCGGCGCGGTGCGTCGCGACCGCCGTCCCCTGGGCGGCGGCGGCCGGAGCCGAGGTTGCCGCCGCCGCGGGACCGTTGGGGGGAATCGTCCCGAGGCGGCGGCGCTCGATGCGCACGCGGCTCGGGGCCGGGGAACGCCAGCGCAGCAAGATCCCGCGGCGATCCAGGCGCACCGGCAGCCACACCGGCGGCGGAGCGACGGGCATTGCCGGAATCAGCCGGAACCGGGAGCGGGCGCCAAAGCGCCCGCCGTCATTGGCG